>NZ_LASY01000071.1:0-722 GCF_000973155.1 Grimontia sp. AD028
GCTGCGGGCCAGAGCGGTGTTCGTGTCTATGCTCAGACCCTGAATGACAACGTCTATGAGGGCAACGAGACTATTCAAATCCAGGCAGCTGTGCCAGGCAGACAAGGGTTTATTGAGTCACAAGAAGCCATCATCACTGACAACGCAGACATTCCGAAAGTGTCCAGCATCACTGCTTTCCAAAATGCAGTAGAAGATGGTTGGGTGGGTTGGAACCTCAACATGACCAACACCTCCACCACTAACAGCACGGTGCAGCTGAACTTTAACGACGGTATCCACCAAGCTGACTTCGGAGCTGATTATAACGGTGTCGTACACGTCTACTCGCTCGCGGGTGTGAAACTGCAGGAAGTGGTACTCAATGCTTCTAACGGTTACAAAGCCAACATCACCATCCCTGCCGGTCAAACCGGCGTGAAGATCTACGCTGACACCCTCAATGACAATGTCTTCGAGGGGAATGAGACCATCAAGATCCAAGGTGCCGTCATTGGTCAGCAAGGTTGGGTGCAGTCTCAAGCGGCCACCATCACAGATGATGCCGACAAGCCACGCGTCACCAGTGTGTCGAATACGTCTGTGAATGAAGGAGATGCGGCCTCTGTCACCATCACTCTGAGTAATGAGTCCACCACCCCTACCCGTGTGTTTATCGATGCCTATGGCGGCTCGGCCACCGAAGGCAAAGATTTCAACACTAAAGACCTCTGGGTCAATTA
>NZ_LASY01000072.1:0-6180 GCF_000973155.1 Grimontia sp. AD028
ACACCCTGATCCCTTCAGACTGGAACGGCACCGATCCGATCGTGATGACGGTGTCCACCGACATCCTGTCTGATACTGACGGCTTTGTGGACGGGGATTACTCTGTCACGGCGACCGTCACCGATGTGGCCGGTAACGTCTCAGAGGCCAGTACCCCTAGCGGCTTTACCCTGGATACCACCGCGGCCGGTGAAGGCACCGGGGCGGGTGGCACGGATGAAGCGCCTGTGCTGACCATTGCTGAGGCCACTGATGGCGTCAGTGAAGCCGAAGCCAGTGATGGCGTGCAGGTCAGCGTGGCCGTACCGACCGGCACAATCTCCGGTGACACCGTGACCCTCACCGTCACCCAGCCTGACGGCACCACTGAAACCGTCAACACCCTGATCCCTTCAGACTGGAACGGCACCGATCCTATCGTGATGACCGTGTCCACTGACATCCTGTCTGATACTGACGGCTTTGTGGACGGGGATTACTCCGTCACCGCGACCGTCACCGATGTCGCGGGTAACGTCTCGCAGAGCAGCAATACAAGCAACTTTGCCCTTGATACCACAGCCCCTACCGCAGCGACTGTCGACGCCTTGGTGACGAATGACATCACTCCAATTGTAACTGGTACAGCGACGTTGGGGGATGGGGAATCTTTATCCGTAACGCTAAATGGCGTCACCTATGAAAATGTTCCCGTGGATGCTGATGGCAACTGGAACATTGCGGTTGCCGATGCAGAGTCCTTGACAGAAGGTACCTATGACGTTTCTGCAGTCGTTTATGACATTGCGGGTAACACCACTTCAGACGTAACAGTTAACGAACTTACCGTTGATCTCACTGCCCCAGCTTCCCCGATAGTTTCGATCGTAGATGACACAAATGACGATGGTCTCGCCAACACTGCAGAACAAGGCACTGATAATCTTCAGCTCTCAGTCACAGTCGATCATGACGAGCTCTCTGCCGGTGGCATAGTGACTCTTAGCATCGATAACAATGGCACATCGAACACTGTCAACCTTCTGCTAGATAATGGGACGCTGCAGTTTGCAGATGGCAGTGATGCAACGGGCTACACCTACACCAACGGGGTCATTTCATGGACAGAAACTGTTAGTGCCGGAGATTCAGTGTCTGTTACAGCCACTCAAACAGATGTAGCAGGAAATGTCTCTAGTTCCGCTTCAGATTCAGCAACAGTGACACAGGCACTCGCCGATTCTGCTTCAACCCAGGAAGATACCAACCTGAATGGCAATGTGCTGACTAACGATCTGGGTAATACCAGCGTTGTCAGCTTCACTGTGACCGGTGTTTCGACCACTTTTACGGCTGGACAAACAGCGACGATAACTGGCATCGGAACATTCATACTGAACGCCGATGGCGGCTACACCTTTACACCTGCCGCAGATTGGAATGGCAGCGTTCCGCAGGTAACTTACACAACCAATTCTGGTGATAGCGCAACCCTGACAATGACGGTAAACGCAGTGGACGATGCGGTTGATGCTGTCAGTGATTCTTACTCGGTAGACAAAGATAGCTCTATTTCCCTTAACCTTTTAGGGAATGACTCAGCACCAGATGGTGGCCTCTCCGTTACACACATTAATGGTGTGCAAGTCACAGGAGGCTCGCAAAGCATTGCCGTGGATAACGGAAACGTTGTGATTGCCTCAGATGGCTCCATGAGCTTTCAGCCTGTTGCGGGTTACCTTGGCGACGTGAGTTTCAACTATCAAGTTAAAGATGCTGATGGAGATACAGATACCGCATCTGTAGACATATCGGTTGTTAATCCCAACGCAGCTCCAGATGCCATCGACGATTCAACAACCATGGTCGATGCAGGAGCAATAACGACTGGCTACACCGGTCCGACCGTTGATACCACAATACTTGAAGGGTTCGGAACGAACAGAGTCGATGATTCTGCCTACATCTCTACGACTAACGCAGACGGCAGCTATACAGCTGTTTGGCGAGCATGGGATACCAATTACTATGGTAATAACAAAGTCGCTCTCCAAACCTTTAACGCGGATGGCACCCCGAAAGGTGACAAAATTATTCTTGGTAGCCGGGACAAGATCGAGTCACCACAGGTCACCCAGCTCAATGACAGTGGCGATATGCTCGTTACATGGACGGGTTACAACAACAACGCCACCTTAAATACCCATTCTTACGCACAGGTCGTTTACGCAAATCCCGATGATCACGGCGGAGCCAAGACTGGACCTGTCATGGATCTTGGTTCATCACAACTAAGAACTGTCACGTCAGAACACTCTGGTGATACTAGCGTCCTTGTTTGGCAAAACAATTTTACGTTGTACAAACAGGTACTCGATACCAGTGGCAACAAAGTAGGCTCACCAACAGTTGTCGGGTCAGTTTCTGCTAATTCCAATGGTTACCCCATTGAAGCGAAGGTCGAAATTACGACTCTAGATAATGGTAACTACGTCATTTCCTGGAATCAGGGGTCAACGGCAACCGCCACCAACACTGTCATGCTGTCTCCAGACGGTGACAAAATTGGCAGCACGCAAACGCTCAATATTGGCGGTACGGATGGTGTCCGTGACCTAGAGACCAATGTCATCAGTGTTGGTGACGGCAAGTACGCGATTGTCGGTTCTAGTGGCGGTGTTGTAAAACTCACTTTATTGGATGAGACCACCAACCAACCGATTACCAATTCTACCCAAACGTTGAGCTTGGCTGGTACATCCGGAAATAGTTTGCCATCAATAACAAACGTTGGTGCAGACGGGGATTTTGTTGTCGTTTGGCGCGGTATAGAAGATGGGCAGTGGCAAACTTATATCCAACATTTCGATGCCAACGGTTCTAAAGATCAACCTGTAAGTAAACTTGAAACACCTGGAGGTCACGGGCCAGCGAAAGTCATAGGCGTTGGCAGTGATGGCGACTATGTTATTGTTTGGAGTGGGATCAACGATGCTGGCAACTATGACGTTCACACCCAGAAGTACAATGCAGACGGCACAAAAGATGGGGAACAACTTACATTTACAGGCCAACAAGAAAACAAAAATGACCTGAACTTCGATATTGTCGCTGTCGGAGATGATGGTGCTTATACGATTTCATACCTCGGTACCGACTCTAGTGCTAATGGTGGTGATTACAGCATTTACATCGCCAACGTTGATGCAAGTGGCAACAAAGTCGTCGCCTACCCTGAAGGCAGTACTGGCGACTTTAGTATCAGTACTGATGTTACAGTCACGTCAGGTTTCTACACAGTGACATACAGCACAGGAACCCTCTACGCCAACGGTGTCATCTACCCAAGTGGCAGTCAGGTGCCCGCGAGTGAATGGGTCGACGTTAAATTGGTGGGAGCCACTGCCTCTGAATATGACCTCGTTGTCAATGCACATGAGTCCATCAGCACGTCCGAGGACACCTCTCTCGTCCTGAATGCGACTGATCTTCTGGTGAATGACACCGACGCAGACGGTGATACTCTCACCATAGTCTCCGTGCAGGATCCTCAAAATGGTTCTGTAACCCTCAACCCTGATGGCACCATTACTTTCACACCAGCATCCAATTACAACGGTCCCGCCAGTTTCACTTACACCATCAGTGATGGGCAGGGAAAAAGTGATACAGCAACCGTCTACCTCACCGTCAAACCGGAAGATGATGTGGTTGATGCGATCAACGATGAGTTTACCTTGGGCGCAGATAACAGTGTCGCTTTAGACTTGTTAAGCAATGATCTCGCACCAGACGGCGGACTGGAAGTCACACATATTAATGGTGTCACCCTGACCGGTGGAGCCCAGACCATTGCGGTAGACTATGGCAATGTACTGATCGCCAGCGATGGCAGCATGAACTTTGTCGCCGATGCAGAATACAACGGTGAAATCAGCTTTACCTATCAAATACGAGATACTGATGGTGATGTTGACAGCGCAACAGCAACCATAACGGGCAATGCCAGCTCCCCTAGCGTAGATACCATTACCCACGTGCAGGATGCGATTGAAGGAGAGCAAGGCGCGGGTTGGAATATCAACCTGACTAATATCTCCACCTCCGATACCACAGTCACCTTGCACTTCAACGATGCTATCCAGCAGGCTGGCATCACAAACAATGGTGATGACTATAACGGACAAGTGGATGTCTATGCACTGGACGGCACCTTCCTTCAAACAATAGGGGTTGATGCTTCCAATAATTACCATGCCGATATCACCATTCCTGCAGGACAAGAAAGTGTTCACATAGTTGCCGCCACATTACAAGACGACGTCTATGAAGGTAACGAGACGTTGATGATTCAAGGTGCGGTTGTCGGTAATCAAGGCTGGGTGACCTCCGAACAGGCACTTATCATTGATACTGCTGACCTACCAACCGTTACCAGTGTCACTGCAGACAGCGTAGCCGAAGGCGGCACCAACACCTTTACCGTCGGCCTGTCCAATACCAGCACCACAGCCACCACGGTCAACATGACTCTGGCCGGCAGCAATGCCACCAAAGGCACTGACTTCAGTGGTAGCAGTGTCTCTGTGGTGATTAATGGAGCCACCCAGACAGTATCCGTCGCCAGCGACGGCACCTTCAACGTATCCGTGCCAGCGGGTCAGAGTAGCTTCGAGGTCAAAGTTGACACCATCAATGACGATGTCTTTGAAGGAAACGAGCGATACACGCTGACCGCGACGGCAAATGGCACGAGCAAGGCAGCTACCGCCTCTATTACCGATGTCGAAGATACTCCAGTTCCAGCAAGTATCACCGTGGATACTGCACCGGAAGGAGACACTCATACCTTTGATGTCAACTTATCAAACGCCAGCACCACTGACAGACCGGTTGTGTTGCAGCTGTTCGGTGATAGCGCTACGCATAATTCGGATTTTGACGGCACTTCCATTACGGTGATTATCAATGGTCAAAGCCAGACAATACCCGTCTCGGAAAGTAATAACTTTACAGTGACTGTGCCTGCAGGTGAAACCAACTTCAAGGTGCAAGTCGCTACCCTCAATGACAATGTTTTTGAAGGGAATGAAGAATACACCCTAACTGTAAGGACTGGAGGGGTCACCCTTAACTCTACAGCCACCATCACTGATGACGCCGACATTCCGAAAGTCACCAGTGTGTCTAATACATCTGTGAATGAAGGTGATGCGGCTTCTGTCACCATCACTCTGAGCAATGAGTCCACCACCCCTACCCGTGTGTTTATCGATGCCTATGGCGGCTCGGCCACCGAAGGCTCTGACTTCAACACCAAAGACCTCTGGGTCAATTACGGTAGTGGCTGGGTGAAAGCGACTGGCGATTTCTCCGGCGGGAACTGGATTGATGTACCGGCTAACACCAAAACCTTCCAGGTGCGATCTCAAACCACAGAAGACGGCACTTACGAAGGCAATGAAAGCTACACCATCAAAGCCAAAGCAGATGGGCAAGGCAGTCTGGTGTCCGGTACGGTCATCATTGTCGAAGATGAAGCGGCCACCATTGTCCAGTCGGTCACTCACCTCAGAGATGGCGTCGAGGGCGGCACCTCCCCGGGTTGGACAGTGAACTTCAACAACCCGTCAGATGAAGCCACGACGGTCAGGCTCAACTTCAATGACAGTTATCATCAAGCAGACCATGGCACTGACTACTCAGGCAAAGTCTTTATCTACAATCTGTCTGGACAAAAGATTGGTGAAGGTGTCATCGACGCTTCAAATAATTACCGTTTTGATTTCTCCGTCCCTGCTGGACAGGATGGGATCAGGGTGTATGCCGATACCCTCAATGACAATGTCTATGAAGGGAATGAAACCATCCAGATCCAGGCGGCTGTTCCTGGCAGACAGGGATTTGTGCAATCTGCTGAAGCCGTCATCACTGATGAAGCCGACAAGCCACGTGTCACCAGTGTGTCCAACACTTCCGCTAATGAAGGCGAGGCGGCTTCTGTCACCATCACGCTGAGCAATGAGTCCACCACCCCTACCCGTGTGTTTATCGATGCCTATGGCGGCTCGGCCACCGAAGGCTCTGACTTCAACACCAAAGACCTCTGGGTCAATTACGGCAGTGGCTGGGTGAAAGCGACCGGCGATTTCTCCGGCGGGAACTGGATTGATGTACCGGCTAACACCAAAACCTTCCAGG
>NZ_LASY01000073.1:0-293 GCF_000973155.1 Grimontia sp. AD028
TCGCCAAATTTCGCCTGATGGTAGCTGTCGTTGAAGTTCAGTCTGACCGTGGTGGCTTCATCAGCAGGGTTATTAAAGTTGACGGTCCAACCCGGGGTTGTACTGCCTTCTACGCCATCACGCAGCTTGGTCACAGAGGTGACGATAGTCGGCGCTTCATCTTCGATAATGGTGACTGTACCGGACACCAGACTGCCTTGCCCATCGGCTTTGGCTTTGATGGTGTAGCTTTCATTGCCTTCGTAAGTGCCGTCTTCTGTGGTTTGAGATCGTACCTGGAAGGTTTTGGTGTT
>NZ_LASY01000074.1:0-48349 GCF_000973155.1 Grimontia sp. AD028
GCTTAATTCACATGCATTATGCCAAATGGCAGCTTTTTTATGCCTGGCCTAAATGGGGCTTGAACAAGAGTGGCGCAAAGGTTTTTGGCTTCGTGTTAAGGGCTTCAATACGAAGTGGCACGCTACAGGCTGGGTGCCAGTTAAACAATTCTTCTACAGGAAGCGGGCGTGAGATGAGGTAGCCTTGAATAGAGACATCACCTTGCTCTAATAACCACGTCAGCTGCTCTTCTGTTTCCACACCTTCTGCTACCACATCCATTTCCAGGGTTTTTGCTAATTGGATCATTGCTGCGCAAAGCTTGGTAGAGCTTCTATCAGAGTCGATTACATTGGTTATGAAGTGGCGGTCTATTTTCATGACGTCAAAAACGTATTCTCCTAATAGTGAAAGAGATGAATATCCCGTACCAAAGTCGTCCAGATAAAGTCTCACTCCCGCCTTTCTCAATGCTTGCAGTGCCTGCGCGCTGGCTTGTTCATCTTCCATCAACGTTGATTCAGTGATTTCCAGCCCCAACTTGTAGGGGGCAATATTATTATCTTTGATCAATGATTTAACGAAGGTGATGAAGGCAGGCGAGATCAATTGTTTAGCCGAAACGTTGACAGTTACGCCTGGGTAGTCGAAGTCGCTGGCGTGGTTTTGCCAGTGTCCGAGCAATTGGCAAACATTGGCTAATACCCAGCGGCCGATGGTATGAATGAGGTGAGTATCTTCTGCAATTGGAATGAAGTCGATGGGAGAAACTGCCCCCATCTCTGGGTGATACCAGCGCAGCAAAGCTTCAAAATGGAGAACCTTACCGTTCTTACAAATTGGCTGGTACACCAACGACAATTGATTGAGTTCGAGCGCGTAAGCCAGTTCTTGTTCGATGTTGAAGCGTTGTTGGGCCTTTTCCAGCATGGTGTTATGGAAAAAGGTGATTGAAGCGCCGCTTTCTTTGGCGTGGTACATAGCAATATCTGCTTGCTGAATGATATCCAGCAAGGTGAAGCTGTGATCCCTGATAGTTGAAATACCAATACTTGCGCCAATTTGAATATCGTGACCGTCGATGAGGTAGGGCTGGTTAATCGCATCAAGATATACACTGGCGCTTCGGTATGCGCCATCCTGAGAGATCACGTCTGACAAGCATACGACGAATTCATCGCCCCCAAAACGAAACACTTTGTTGGGTGCCTGTGTCGAAATAAACAGACGATCGGCCACAGATTGTAAAAGTTTGTCTCCAATCAGATGGCCAAGGGAGTCATTCACGTTCTTGAATCGATCTAAATCGATAAAGAGAATCGAAAACCCAAAGCTTTCTACATTTTTCAGTCTCGACTGTTCTTGTTCTAATCGTTTTTCGAGTGCTAAGCGGTTGTTTAATGAAGTTAGGTTGTCGTGGTATGCCTGAAAGCGAAGTTTCGTGGTTTGTTTTGAAACAAGCTGATTAGCGAGGGCAAGCCGGCTGGAATATGACCATATACAGAAACTGGTGGCGATAGTCAGAAGAAAGCCCAATACCGTCATCCCCAGGCTAAATTGATAACTTATTAGATGATTTTTCGGTGCTTCAAATGTAAACCAGATGCCTTCTTCACTCCCTGGTATTTTCACTAAATGCTCTGCACTAAATGCATTGGTTCCATAACTTTGTTGTTGTGTTTTGAATAGCAAAGCACCTTTTTCGTTTCTGGTACTGTATTGCGGCCATACGGCGATTTTCAGGTTATCCAACGCATCATAACTGGACCATATTGCAGAGAAAAAACTGTCGAAATAAATAGAAGTAACCAGATAGCCTCTGAGCTCATCATTTAGAATAACCGCTGAGAACAGTCGAATTCCGTGAATACCATTTTCCTCAAAAAAGCTTGCTTCTGGTTCGCGCTGAAAGAAAGCCCGTTCCATGGCATGTGCGAAGTGACACTGTGATTCGGCCCGCCATCCAATATAGTTTTCTACTTGGTTCTCAGGCGAGACGTAAAGCACGGGAAACGCATATTCACTCAAAGCCCATGCGCATCGATAATCAAGTTGAGGGAAGGTTTGATAGTTGCTGTATGTCCCGTCTTCACTGCCTATGACTCTACTTTCAAAGTCGTCAATGGAGTCCTTGGACACTTTAGGAAGCCAAAACACTGAATGTATTCCCGAGCTTTCACGAGTTCGACTGGAGAGAAATTGCTGGAATTTCTTCTTACTCAGGTTCTTGTCGGTCTGGAAGTAAAGCTGCGCGGAGAGCTGCAACTCGTGGAATGAGTAAAGGGCTTTTTCCAAGCCCTTTAAACGTTGTTCAATCAGTGTGTTGAATGAACTCTGTTGACGCTTTTCGTCAATTTGATGGACAGCAAAACCGCTGCATAACGCCGCAGCTGTACCAACAACGAACACGATCCAGTGTAGATTTCTGGAAAACATTATTTCTAGTCAGCTAATTATTAATAAGCTTGATTATAGGGAGGGGTGTGACGGTTACCTTTAGATTTGGTTACCGTTTCATGACAAAACCTTAACTTAGAGATTGCTCAATAAATATTGTGAGGGCAGAGACTTATTTCACAGATTTCCACGAGAAGTACCTAGATTTCAATGGAGGAAATCGTTAGGAATGAGGCTGTACACCAAGCCTTCACGGGCTTCACCATCATACATATAGCGATTACGTGCACGGCATTCAAAGGTTGCTCTGAGCTTTTCTGCAATTCGGATGCTGGCTTCGTTGGCAGGATCCATCACCAATTCCAACCTGGTCAACAACAGATGTCCGAAGGCGAGGGTAGCTGCCACTTCTGTGGCTTCCAAAGCGTATCCTCTGCCCTGGAATTTAGTCGCAATCCAGTATCCGAGGTTTGCCATGTTGGCGACGCTGTCGATACTGGAAACGTAGACACAACCGACGAGTTCACCGGTTTCTATTTCAAATGCAGCTAATTCATAACTTGCCCCGGTCAGCCAACCCTGGCGGCTACGATTCACCCAGGCTTCGGCGTCCATATCATCGAATCCTTCATGGCACCAATCCAGCCAAGGGCTAATGGTGTCTGCTGACTCGGAAATGGCTTTTTTAAGCGGTGCGACATCCACTTGTTTGAGTGCGCGCAGGATGAGTCGGTCAGTTTGAAATTCAAGGTTGGCTTGCATGTTGTACTCGGCTAATCCGTATCATTATAGTTTTGGTTAAAAGTACCGAAAAAACAACGCCCTCAAATGAGGGCGTTGTAGAAAAATTCTGTTTCACAAAGCGCTTATTCGACGCGTGTGACTTGAATAATCAGACCCATCAGTGGGTGATCCAGATAATGGATTTCACCGCTTCTCATGCGGCGTTTTTGCTCGAAAGCATAAGAGTTCAGGTATTTTTCCACTGAATAAGTACGCTCCAGCTTTTGAAGCCCAGTCAGTGCACTACCTTCCGTCACCGCAGCAATATCTGAGCCTTCAGCAGTGATGCCTTCCACTTCGGTAGCCACTTGGTTATCAAGAGGAACCGGAACAGCCTGAACTTCTTTCAGAACTTTACGTTCACCAGGTTCACGCAGCGCGAGGTCGGTTTCAATGAACAGGTAGTGCTGAACGTATACACGAATAAAGCCATCCAGCTCATACATTGGGCCGCTGACTTTGTCTGTTGGCTGATATCCATCAGGAGCAGACTCACTCGTCACCAGAGGCGCATCTTTTGAAGTGCCATCGGTGTAGAAGTTATCACCGAAGTTACGTCCTGCAGTAAAGCGCAGTTTAGGCATAGCACCGCGGCCACCATCGTTTTGACGCCATGCTACATGCGCTAGTGGTTTGAAACCCGCATGGTTAGCCAAGCGATTGTATTCCGCA
This sequence comes from Grimontia sp. AD028, assembly GCF_000973155.1. NCBI lineage: Bacteria > Pseudomonadati > Pseudomonadota > Gammaproteobacteria > Vibrionales > Vibrionaceae > Grimontia > Grimontia sp. AD028. Next base: position 3,833 of record NZ_LASY01000074.1, read on the forward strand.
TTCAATTGCCATTGGTTTTTAGGAAGCACTTGCAGACCACGCGCCGCAAGTGTTTGTTTGTCGAAGACAGAAACAGCACCACTCAGGTTGATGTCCGGCTGCGCATCTGGCCAGTTTTCCTGAACAGCGTCAGGGTTCTGGTTACGCTTGAATACAATCACTTCAACGTCGAACCAACGTTCAGCGAAGGAAGGCCAACTAATGACACACAGCAGCAGGATAATCAGCTTTTTCAAGGCATTACTCCGTTTTTAAAGCCAGTTGCCTTGTTCTAGGCAACCAATAAATTCTCGGCAAATTGGTTTAATAGTGTTTCGATGAACTCAACCCGCTCACGGCGATCAGTGAGCGATTCGACGATTTTGAGTTTGGTTGGTCCTTCGAAACGATAACGGCTTGGGTGGGATTGTAACAGACCCACCAGGAAGCCGGGATCAATTTGGGCGTTTTGAGTAAACTCGATCACACCGCCTCTGTCGTGTGCGTCGATCTTACGTACACCCAGTTTCGCTGCATCCAGTTTGAGCTGCTGTACTTTAAGCAAATTATTCGCTGAATCAGGCAATAAGCCGAAGCGATCAATCAACTCAACGCGCAACTCTTCGATATCATCGGAAGATTTGGTTCCCGCAATACGCTTGTACAGTGACAGGCGCGTATTGACATCCGGGATGTAGCTGTCGGGTAATAATGCCGGAAGTCGAAGCTCAACATCTGTCTGCTGATTAAGAAGATCGTCAAGTGATGGCTCTTTGCCTTCTTTTAACGCTTCAACGGCTTGTTCCAGCATCTCCATATACAAGGTGAAACCAATCGACTGAATCTGACCACTTTGCTCATCACCCAGCAGTTCACCTGCACCACGAATTTCCAAGTCGTGGGTCGCCAACGTAAAGCCTGCACCCAAGTCTTCGAGTGAAGCAATGGCTTCCAGGCGTTTGACTGCATCTTTGGTCATGCGTTTTGGATGAGGGGTCAACAAGTAGGCGTAGGCTTGATGATGTGAACGACCAACACGGCCACGCAACTGGTGAAGCTGAGCAAGGCCAAGGTGGTCAGCACGGTCCATGATGATGGTGTTGGCTGTTGGAACATCGATACCGGTTTCAATGATGGTGGTACACACCAATACGTTAAAACGCTGATGATAGAAATCAGACATGATGCGTTCCAGTTCGCGCTCTCGCATCTGACCGTGTGCCACAGTAATGCGTGCTTCTGGCACCAGCTCTGCCAATTCATCAGCAGTTTTTTCAATCGAATCAATGTCGTTGTGCAGGAAGTAAACCTGACCACCACGCATGATCTCACGAAGAAGCGCTTCTCGGATCAGTGATTTTTCGCGCTCTCGAACAAAGGTTTTTATAGCCAGTCGGCGAGAAGGCGGTGTGGCGATAATTGAAAGGTCGCGCATGCCGCTCATGGCCATATTCAGGGTTCGCGGAATTGGCGTTGCGGTGAGCGTTAGGATGTCGACATCCGCACGCATTGCTTTCACTTTCTCTTTCTGGCGCACGCCGAATCGGTGTTCTTCATCGACAATCAACAAACCCAGATCGTGGAATTTCACATCGTTTTGAAGAAGCTTGTGGGTACCGATGAGAATATCGACTTTACCTTCTGCGCTGTCTGCCAGAATTTGCTTTTGTTCTTTCGCGGACTTAAAGCGGGAAAGCACTTCAACGCGCACTGGCAGGTTAGCAAAACGGTCGCGGAAGTTTTCAAAATGCTGTTGGGCGAGCAGGGTAGTGGGTACCAATACTGCCACCTGCTTGCTGTTATTCACCGCAAGGAAAGTGGCACGCATTGCCACTTCGGTTTTACCAAAGCCCACGTCACCACAAACAAGGCGGTCCATTGCGATTGGCTGGCACATGTCAGACAGCACGGCATTAATCGCCTGTTTCTGATCGGCGGTTTCTTCAAATGGGAAGCCTGCGCAAAAGTCGAGGTAAGCCTCTCTGTCATGTTTGAACGCAAACCCTGGTTTGGTGGCGCGCTTAGCGTATACATCAAGCAGTTCTGCTGCTACGTCGCGGACTTTTTCTGCCGCGCGCTTACGGGCTTTCTCCCATGCTTCACCACCAAGCTTGTGCAGCGGCGCGGTTTCTTCTGCACCACCACTGTAGCGACTGATCAGGTGCAGGGACGCAACAGGTACATACAGTTTTGAACCTTGTTGATACTCGAGCGTGACATATTCAGTAGTAATGCCACCGGCTTCCAAAGTTTGTAGGCCAAGATAGCGACCAACACCATGTTCAAGGTGAACAACGGGTTGTCCTATCTGAAGTTCCGCCAGGTTACGGATAATGGTGTCGGAATTAGTCGTGGCTTTTTTATTGTCACGGCGACGTTGCTGGACAACGCGCTCGCCAAGCAAGTTGCTTTCACAAATCAGGGCAAATGAAGGGCTTTCGCATTGGAAGCCGATTTCAGCTGGGCCGACAACCATAGTGAAATTGGTCGGTGTATCGAATGCTTCATTGAGTGACCCACAAACCATCGGGCGGATTTTGATGCGTGCCAGCAGATCCAGCATGGCTTCTCGGCGGCCTTCTGTCTCCACCGAGAAAATGATTTTTCCGGAAAACTCTTCCGTGAATTGTCTTAGGGCGCCCAGTGGTTCTTTGAGTTGTTGATTAACGGTCAGTTCTGGAAGTGGAGTGACAGGCGCGTTGCTTCTGCCTGCTTTGTCTTCCGTTGAATCGATTTGAACCTTGATGCGTGGGTAGTTCTTAAACGCGCCAAACAGTTCATCAACCTTTTGCCAGATGTCGTTTGGTGGCAACAAAGGGCGAAGCGGGTCAACACGGCGTTGGTCATAGCGGTAATCCGCATCGCCCAAAAATTGTTTGGCGGCTGATTCCACATCGCCTTTTGTCAGTACCAAGGTATTCTTTGGCAGGTAATCAAACAGGGTTTCTGTTTCATCAAAGAACAGTGGCTGCCAGTATTCGATGCCTGCCGGCCAGGTTTTTTTACTGACTTGTTGGTAGATAGATTCTGGTTCACGGCGAGCTTCAAAACGTTCACGCCAGCGCCCGCGAAATTGCTCAACTGCTTCATCATTCGTTGGAAATTCATGGGCAGGTAGCAGGTTGATGCTGTCCAACTCTTGCGTCGAACGCTGGTTTTCTGGGTCGAATTCGCGGATGGTATCTACTTCATCATCAAAGAAGTCAATACGGTAAGGCTGGTTTGACCCCATCGGGAACAAGTCGAGAATCGAACCACGGCTGGCGTACTCACCGTGTTCAATCACCTGATCAACGTGACGATAGCCTGAAAGTTCCAACTGGTAACGCAGTTTTTCCAGTGAGAGCAAATCGCCTTTTTTCACCATCAACGCATGCTGAACCAAGAACGAATGCGGCATGACGCGCTGCATCAATGTGCTGACAGGGATCAGCAAGATACCATTGGTTTGTTGCGGCAATTGATACAGGCGCGCGATGCGGTCGGAGATAATGTCCTGATGCGGCGAGAAGTTGTCGTAGGGCAAGGTTTCCCAATCAGGAAAAACGTGACACTCGCGGCCGGTAAACTGTTTAATCTCAGGCTGTAGCTTGAGGGCGGTTTGGTTATCCGGCACCACCATCAAAATAAAGCGGTTCTGCTGTTCGGCAAGAGTCGCAACCGTCAGGGGAAGAGAGGCGCCTATCAGATTAGCGATGACGCGGGTGTCTCCTGCTTTTTCAGGAGCAGGTAAATCAAATAATGCGTTGTTAGTCATGAATTCTGGGGCTTAACTGTTTCTTTCCAATGCGCGTTGACGGAGCAGTTTTTGCTGTTGATGAAGCGCAGCACGGATTAACACGTCTCTGTCTTCTTCCTGAAGGCGGATGTATTTCACGCCGACAGCATACTTACCGTTCTTTTCTTTGCAGCCGTAGACGCTACCGTAGCAGTAAATAGCAGAAGGTGGGTTCTCAAGAAAGAGCTTCAATCGCACATGCTGACCTTTCTCGAAAGCTTTTCGTGCAATGAAAGTAAGGCTGCTCGCACCGAAGGTTTCGGTTTGATAACGGAGTTTAGGATCGTCTTGTTGCGATAGCATGAAGCCGAGCAGCAGGTTGATTTTTTGATTCTGCGCCTGCAGGAATTTAGTCAGCGCTTGGCTGTCATCGTGGTGTAGGGCCTGGATTTCTTTCTCAACGCCGCTGTCGAGGTCACCACATTCGCTCGCAATGCGAAAAGCGACAGGGATTTCTCGGCCAAACTCGGCTTCAGAAGGCACATGCTCGTCGTCTTCAAGTATCTCTACGTTAATCTTGAGGTGCGCATGTACGGAAAAGTATTCGTCCTGGCTCATCTGTAATCCTAAAACCCTGTAGTGCTATTGATTATACCCGCAGTGGCAGGATTTACCCAACCAAGCCTGTTGAAGAAATGTTTAATTTCACAGCACTTAGACAAGTCTGACCCGACAGGTAGTTTAAATTACTGAACGTTTAGCTTGAAAAAGCATCTGATTACCGTGTTCCACACGTGGTTTCGTGGCAATTAGCTGACCTAAAAGGTATTCTTCTTGCCAAAGATTGTTATTTGTTTTTGTAGTTCTCTCTTGTACTGCGAAACAACGTTTTGAGATCTCATTTTATGTTTCACCCTTTACCGGTGTTTATAGGGCTGCGCTATCTGAGAGGGCGATCCGGCGATAAATTCGGCCGCTTTGTCTCTTATATGTCAACTGCGGGTATCACCATTGGTGTGATGGCGCTGGTGACCGTGCTTTCTGTGATGAACGGCTTTGAAGGCCAATTAAAGCACCGCATTCTTGGTGTGATTCCGCAAGCCATTGTGGCGGGCGATGCCCAACACGCGCCGGACGTTAACACATTGGCTAAGCTTGATGGCGTGACGGGAACAGCGCCTATCGTCAGCACTGACTCAGTTGTTCAGAGCCCTAAGTCTATTTCTGCCGGTAAATTGCTTGGTGTGGATGTCGGCGCGCGTGAGCCAATCCGTGAATTTATGGTACGCGGCGATTTCGATTCACTGACGCCAGGCAGTTACAATCTGGTTTTGGGGCGCAAAACTGCCCGCGATCTGGATGTTTCCGTGGGTGATAAAGTTCGCGTGATGATCACCAGTGCCAGCCAGTTTACCCCTGTAGGACGTATTCCTTCCCAACGTAATTTCACAGTAACAGGGATCTACGACACGGCGACCGATGTCGATAATCAACTGATGTTCGGTAATCTCAATGATGTCGCTCGTCTCATGCGTCTTCCCCGTTCCCAGCCAGCGGATCTAAGGCTTTTCGTTGAAGAGCCTTTCAACGTACCGACACTGGAAAAAGTCGCAGAGAGCATGGGTTATGATTGGTCCGATTGGCGAGCATTGCGTGGTGAACTTTTCCAAGCCGTAAAAATGGAAAAGAACATGATGGGATTGATGCTGAGCCTGATCATTCTGGTCGCTGCTTTTAACATCATTTCTGCTCTGATTATGGTGGTGATGGAGAAGCAATCTGAAGTCGCCATTCTCAAAACACAAGGTATGAATCACAACGGCATCGTGGCGCTATTCGTCGTTCAAGGGGCCAGCAGCGGTGTGATAGGTGCGCTATTAGGCGGTATGGCCGGTTCTGTGCTGGCGCTGAACATCAATGAAGTAATGGCGATATTCAACTTGAGCTTGTTGGGGGGCGGTTTGTCGCTGCCAGTGGTTCTGAAACCTGAACAAGTGCTTTCTGTCGTGATTGGTGCTATCGCACTAAGTCTTATTGCAACCCTGTTCCCGTCGTTAAAGGCGGCTTCTGTTCGTCCAGCCGAGGCGCTTCGCTATGAGTAATGCATTGTTAACCTGTTCCAACGTCACCAAAACTTATCAGGAAGGGGAGTTGGAAACTCACGTATTAAAAGGCGTGTCGTTCTCGATTGAAAAAGGCGAATTGGTAGCAATTGTTGGTGCGTCGGGGTCGGGTAAAAGTACGCTGCTCCATATTCTTGGAGCGTTGGATACATTGACTGAAGGTGATGTGTTTTTTGAAGACAAAGACCTGATGAAAATGCGAGCCTCAGAGCAGGCGACGCTGCGAAATCAGAGTATTGGCTTTATTTACCAGTTTCACCACCTTCTCGCGGATTTTACCGCTGTAGAAAACGTGGCCATGCCGCTGATGATTGGCGGTGAGAAGCCTGTTGAAGCGAAGCGTCGCGCGATGGAAATGCTGGAAGCAGTTGGTATGGGTCATCGTGGTGAGCATCGTCCGTCAGAGCTATCTGGCGGTGAGCGCCAGCGTGTTGCGATTGCCCGTGCTGTAGTGAATCGCCCTGCGCTGGTGTTGGCGGATGAACCAACCGGTAACCTCGACCACAAAACTGCGTTGGATATTTATGATCTAATGCGTCAGTTAAACAAGGAATTCAATACCGCGTTTTTGGTGGTGACTCATGACCGAGAACTTGCGCAGAAACTGGATCGTCAGCTCTCGATGCTGGATGGTCAGTTTGTGGAATCGAACGCTGAGGCTGTAGCGTCATGATGGATTCTTTAGCACTGTTTATCGGGCGCAGATTCAGCAAAGCCAAACGACGCAACAAGCTGGTGTCGTTTATTTCTGTTTCTTCCATGATTGGTATCTCTGTTGGCGTCATGGTCATCATTGTTGGTCTGTCTGCAATGAACGGCTTTGAACGCGAATTGAATAACCGCGTGCTGGCCGTGATTCCTCATGCCCAACTTGAAGGTGTGGAAGCGCCAGTAAAAGCCTGGCAGGAAATGAAAGAAACCGCAGAGGCCAATCCATGGGTTTCTGCTGGTGCACCTTATGTGACGTTCACGGCCTTGTTGGAAAAAGGAGCCAACCTAAAGCCGGTGCAAATCCGCGGTATCGACCCGGAACAGGAAGTGCGTGTCAGCAATATCGGTGACTATGTGCTTGATAACGCCTGGTCGACACTCACTCCTGGAAATCATGCTGTGGTGCTGGGTAAAGGCATTGCAGATGGTTTGGGTGTTGAAGTCGGAGATTGGGTGACGGCATTGGTACCTTCGCCGGATCCAGAATTGAAGCTGCGTGCACCACAGCGTATCCGAATGCAGGTGTCTGGTGTGCTGAGCTTGGGTGGTCAAGTCGACCATGGCTTGGCACTGGTGCCTATTCAGGATGCACAGCAATACCTTGATATGGGTGATGCGGTTTCCGGTGTTGCGCTAAGAGTCAAGGACCCACTTGAAGCGCGTAAGATCGTTCGTGAAGTGGGGTATACGCTTAAAGAGTATGTGTACCTTAAGAACTGGACGCAGGAATACGGTTTCCTTTACCGCGATATCCAGATGGTGCGCGCGATTATGTATCTGGTCATGGTGTTAGTCATCGGCGTGGCCTGCTTCAACATTGTGTCTACCTTGATGATGGCAGTGAAAGACCGTGCTGCAGATGTTGCTGTGCTGCGAACTATGGGCGCAAAAGATGGCCTGATCCGCTCCATTTTTATCTGGCACGGTTTTCTTTCCGGTTTGATTGGCAGCCTGATGGGTTCGATTGCGGGATGTTTGATTGCACTGAATCTAACAACAATTGTTGGTTGGATAGAAACCCTGACTGGGCAGGACTTCCTCTCAGGTGATATTTACTTTGTCGATTTCCTACCAACTCAACTCCAAATGGGGGATGTCCTGCTGGTATCCGTCACCGCGATTGTATTGAGTCTACTGGCAACATGGTATCCCGCACAGCGAGCCTGCAAGTTGCAACCCGCTGCTGTATTGAGCGCAAGGTAACGGTGATAAGTTGCGCGATTACATCTTAAGGCGAAAAGCTCGCATATCGGCTCGCAGCTTGAATCGGAATAAAAAAATACCCCGCTAATGCGGGGTATTTTTTTATGTGTCTGTTTTCGTTTTCTAGCTGTCAGTTTTGGTTTTTTTCTTCTTTAGCGCTTTGATCTTGGGCAGACGTAAGCGGCGTTTTTGCCAGCTTCTGACTACGGAATATCGCCAAATCCCTCTGACACCAAAATACCCGATAAGACCAAATACCACGCCACAAACGAAGGAACCCAGAAGGAAAGGAGGTCCAATCTGACTCATTTGATTGAACAGGAAATCCCAAGTCAGTTCAAAGTGGAAGTGGTAATCGGGCGTGCCCATCAACCAGGTTCCTACTTTGTATGCACCCCAGAATATCAAAGGCATGGTAATGGGGTTGGTGATCCAAACCAGAGCAACAGAAAGAGGCAGATTCACGCCAAACATGATGGCAAGGCCAGCAGCCATGATCATCTGGCTCGGAAGCGGTACGAATGCCATAAACAAGCCGACGGCGAAGGCACCAGACGCAGAACGACGATTCAGGCACCAAAGGTTAGGGTCGTAAAGCAAATTGCCAAAGACCGCCAGCGCCTTTTGTTTGCGAATGACGTCGTGTCTGGGGAGAAACTTTTTAATTATTTTTCTTGGCATAGATCTTCATTTCACACGAAACGGCTACCGATATGAAAATCATGCTCGGCATCGTGGTGGCTATTGTCTCGCTTAGATGGTGGCCAGCGCTCCCGGAACCCATGCTGATGCTTGGGCTTCTCGCTGTCATCCTTGTCCAATGCAAACGCGTTCCCCTGTTTGTAATTGGTCTCACCATTGGCTGTCTGGTGGCGTCCAGCGCAGCGTCACTGCATTTGTTTAAAACCAGTACCGCTTTGACAGTGGTTCAGAATACTACCATAGCGGGCAAAGTTGGCAGCCTTTTTACAGGGGAAAATCAGCAAACAAGTGTAATCTTTGATGTCGACACAGTGAATGGACGGAAATTGAGCGCCTTTGAGAAATTCCGCGCCCGTTTATATTGGCGCAGTGAATTTCCCGTAAAACAAGGGCAACACTGGGAGCTTAAGGTCCGAATCCGTGAACCTTATGGGAGAGTAAACGAAGCAGGGTTTGATGCAGAAACCTATTTTCTCTCAAAACACATTCATGCCAAAGGCAGCGTGCTTTCTGCGAATCTGATTGACGAAGAAATATCTGCCAGGCAGTGGCTTTTTGACCGGACACTCCCTCAAATCCTCCCTTTCGAAAACAGCGCATTCCTCGTTGCACTCGCGTTTGGTGAAAGGGCACTGCTAACCAGCCAAGATTGGATGACGCTCAGAAACTCGGGGCTGGCACACCTGCTTGCGATTTCAGGGCTTCATATCGGTTTGGCATTCTTCTTTGGTTACAGAGTCACTAAAGCTTCCCTGCCGCTATTCAATCGATCAGATAGATATCTATGGCTTTCGATACTGGCAGGTTTGGGGTGTGCTATCACCTATGCTTGGTTGGCGGGCTTTTCTTTAACGGCTCAAAGAGCGCTGATTGCTTTGGTCGTTTTCATGGCGATTCGACAATCGGGATTTAGCGTCAGTCCTTTCAATACCTTTTTGTTGGTGCTGGGCATTGTATTACTTATTGATCCGCTGTCGGTGTTCTCCGTCAGTTTTTGGCTTTCCTTTGGTGCGGTGATGGTTCTTTGCGTTATGACGTTTACGACTGGCAGAGAGGAGTCGAAAGGTCCGCTGAATTACGTCATCCAGCTATTTCGCATGCAGTGTTATCTCATTGTCGGCATGTTACCGCTTACATGGGCATGGTTTGGAGGAGTCAGTTTCCTTTCTTTACTCTGCAATCTGATTGCTGTGCCCATCGTGAGTCTGTTGACGGTGCCAATCATATTACTCTCGCTTCTTGCAAGTTCAGTATTTAGTGCTGCTTGGTTATGGCGTCTCGCCGATTATTCACTTTGGCCCATTCGTCAGATGTTAAACCACGCCGATATTGGATGGCTGGATATTCAAAGCAATTCGTTGGGTTTCGTTCTTGTTCTTGTCCTGATGCTGTATTTGCTATCTCTGGGTGCATTTCGAAAGTTCAAAGTGCTTTCTGTGGTGATGATCCTTAGCTTAGTGGGCTGGCGCGGCTCTGCAGAGAAATCAAACGAATGGCAGCTCGATGTTCTTGATGTTGGACACGGACTGGCAGTGTTGGTCGAAAAGAATGGAGAGGCCATCCTGTATGACACAGGCGCTGCATGGTCAACAGGGAGTATTGCGCAATCTGTGGTTGAACCTATTCTTTCCTCTAGAAACAGCAAACTAACCGGGTTGATTCTCAGCCATGGAGATAATGATCACTCTGGTGGCGCGGATTGGGTCATCGAAAACCTTTCTCCAGATTGGGTGAGGGTACCTGAAGTTGGTGGTGGCTATATTCCTTGTGTCCGCGGAGCAGACTGGCAATGGCAATCACTGAACTTCGAGGTGTTATATCCCAACAAAGTGACTGAAGAGGCAGAGAACGAAGACTCTTGCGTTGTACGTATCTCAGACGAAAACTATTCAGTTTTGCTGACGGGAGACTTACCCAAAGAGCAGGAGAAATGGTTGGTAGAACGGGACGCTGATGTCAGTGCAAATGTTCTGCTGGTTCCGCATCATGGTAGCAAGACATCCTCATCGTCAGGATTTATTGATGCCGTCAATCCCAACGCGGCGATCGCATCGACGGGTCGATATACTCCTTGGAACTTGCCGAACCCCGATGTTGTCGATAGATACCGCGAACGCAATATTTCGTGGTATGAAACCGGACAACACGGCCAAGTGAGTGTGCATTTCTCAGACAAGGGTTGGCGGGTTAGTAGCCAACGTCTTGATATCGAGCCTTTTTGGTATAGGAAGATGTTTGGACCACCCCCAATAAAAGAGTAGAATGCCCGCTACTTGCAAGAATATAAGCAAATAACATGTCATCAAACTACCAAGACAAAACTACCTGGGAAACCTTTAAGCAGCTGTGGCCATACATCGCTAACTACAAAGCGGGTTTGGTGGTTGCTGTTATTGCGTTGATTGTTAACGCTGCGGGTGACACCCTTATGGTTTCTATGCTTAAGCCTTTGCTTGATGAAGGCTTTACGTATGATGCAGTCGAAAGCGATTTCCTGAAATGGATGCCGCTCTATCTCGTTGGCTTAATGCTGATTCGTGGTGTGTCGAGTTTCGTTTCAGCATACTGCCTTTCCTGGGTATCCGGTAAAGTCGTGATGACCATGCGACGCCGCATGTTTAACCATTTCATGAAGATGCCGGTGAGCTTCTTTGATAAAGAATCTTCCGGTGCGCTTCTCTCCCGTATTACTTACGATTCAGAACAAGTTGCCAATGCGACCAGTGGTGCTTTGGTCAGTTTAGTGCGTGAAGGCGCGTCAATCATTGGTCTGATGATTCTGATGTTCTATAACAGCTGGCAGCTTTCGGCGATCCTTTTAGTGATCGCGCCAATCGTTGCTATTGCTATTCGCATCGTTTCCAAGCGTTTCCGTAAAATTTCTTCCAACATGCAGGAAGCCATGGGTTCGGTGACCTCATCTGCAGAGCAAATGCTGAAAGGCCACAAAGTGGTATTGAGCTTCGGTGGTCAGGAAGTCGAAAAGGCGCGTTTTGAAGATGTATCTAACCGCATGCGTCAGCAAACCATGAAACTGGTATCTGCTCAGGCGATCGCTAACCCTGTGATTCAGTTAATTGCGTCTTTTGCTCTGGTTGCTGTGCTGGTTTTGGCAAACACCGATGCTATCCGCAGTGAGTTGAGCGCTGGTACTTTTGCTGTCGTATTTGCTGCCATGTTCGGCCTGATGCGTCCTCTTAAAGCACTGACTAACGTGACCTCGCAATTCCAGCGTGGTATGGCTGCGTGTAATAGCTTGTTCGAGTTGATGGAACTGGAAACAGAGAAAGACAACGGCCAACACGTTGCTGAGCGCGTAAAAGGTGATGTTAAGGTCAACGATGTTGTCTTCACTTACCCAACCAAAGATGCGCCAGCGCTTAACCATGTTACCTTCGATTTGCCTGCAGGGCAGACGTTGGCGCTGGTGGGCCGCTCTGGTTCAGGTAAGAGCACCATTGCTAACCTGTTGACCCGTTTCTATGACATCGACAGCGGTGATATCACCATTGATGGCGTAAAAATCGAAGATTACACCCTAAGTAACCTGCGTGATCACGTTGCTATCGTTTCCCAGAATGTTCACCTGTTTAACGACACCATCGCCAACAACATTGCTTACGCGGCTGAGAACGAATACACCCGCGAAGAGATTGAGCGCGCAGCAGACTTGGCTTATGCGTCAGACTTTATCCGTAATATGGACAATGGTTTTGACACAATCATCGGTGAGAACGGTGTGAGCCTCTCTGGTGGTCAGCGCCAACGTATCGCTATTGCACGCGCTTTGCTGCGTAACGCACCAGTGCTGATTCTCGATGAGGCAACGTCTGCGTTGGATACTGAGTCAGAGCGTGCTATCCAGGCAGCGTTGGATGAGTTACAAAAAGACCGCACTGTGCTTGTGATTGCGCACCGACTTTCGACCATCGAAAACGCTGATCAAATTCTGGTTGTCGATGAAGGTGAGATTGTTGAGCGTGGCACTCACGCCGACTTGCTCGCCAAAGATGGTGCATACGCACAGCTTCATCGTATCCAGTTTGGAGAATAACGCTTGGCGGGTTTGGTCGAAAAAATCTGGTTTGAAAACCACCCGCTAGGTTGGATCGGCGCGCCACTTTTGTGGCCGCTGAGCAAGTTGTTTGGCGCGATTGCGAGAAAGCGTCGCGCTGCATTTTTAGCCGGCACTAATAATGCCTATCGACCGCCTGTTCCTGTGATAGTGGTGGGTAACATCACGGTGGGCGGCAATGGCAAAACTCCCGTGGTGATTTGGCTGGTGGAGCAATTGAAAGCCAAAGGCTTTAATCCTGGTGTGGTTTCTCGAGGTTATGGCGGTAAAGCGGAAAGCTATCCGTTTGTCGTTGATGAAAACACCAACACCGACAAAGCGGGTGACGAGCCAGTTTTGATTTACCAGCGCACCAAGGTACCTGTTGCTATTTCTCCTGTTCGCAGTGATGCCGTAAAGGCCCTGTTGCCATTGGGCGTCGATATCGTCATCACTGATGATGGCCTTCAGCATTACAAACTGGCGCGAGATATTGAATTCGTTATCGTTGATGGTGAACGTCGTTTCGGCAATCAACACTACATGCCGTTTGGCCCACTGCGCGAGCAGACTGACCGCTTGAACAGTGTCGATTTCGTTGTCTGCAACGGTGGTGAAGCAGAAGCGGATGAAATCGCGATGTCGCTGAAACCTGCTGAGTTCATTAACCTGAAAACAGGCAAACGTGCTCCTGCTGATTCTCTCGACGCCTCTGTTGCCTTGGCAGGAATCGGGAACCCACAGCGCTTTTTTAATACTTTGGCCTCTCTTGGTGTTAAGCCAGTGCACTGCGAGCCTTTTGCTGATCATAAAGCATTTGAATATACCCAATTGGACGCATTGGCGAAGAAAGGCCAGAATTTGCTGATGACGGAAAAAGACGCAGTGAAATGCCGCGCCTTTATCAACCAATACCCAGACATTGAAAATTGGTGGTATCTGCCTGTTGACGCTGCGTTTAGCGACACAGATACGGCCAACATTTTGAACAAAATCATGAAAGTGAAGGATGGATATGGATCACCGACTGCTTGAAATCGTTGCTTGCCCTGCTTGTAAGGGAAAGCTCAACTACAACAAAGAAAATAACGAGTTGGTATGTAAATTCGACCGCTTGGCTTATCCAATCCGTGAAGGTATTCCAGTTATGCTGACAACAGAAGCGCGCGAAATGTCTTCTGACGAGGTTAAACAATGAAATTCACTGTGGTGATCCCGGCGCGTTATGCGTCGAGCCGCCTACCTGCAAAGCCGCTGGTTGATATCGGTGGCAAGCCGATGATCCAATGGGTTTATGAGCAGGCAATGAAGTCAGGCGCGGACAAAGTCATCATTGCGACTGACGATCAACGCATTGTTGATGCAGCAAATGCCTTTGGTGGTGAAGTGTGCATGACACGCGAAGACCACCAATCAGGCACTGAGCGTTTGGCTGAAGTGGTTGAGAAATACAATCTGGCTGCTGATGAAATCATTGTGAATGTTCAAGGTGATGAACCACTGATCCCACCAAGCGTAATTCGTCAGGTGGCAGAGAACTTAGCACGAAGTGAAGCGCCGATGTCGACACTGGCCATCAACATTGATCATGCAGACGAAGTGTTCAACCCGAATGCCGTGAAAGTGGTGACGGACAAAGACGGTTACGCATTGTATTTCAGCCGTGCAACGATTCCTTGGGATCGCGATAATTTTGCTAAAGCGCCAGCTGAAATTCATCACAACCTGAAACGTCATATTGGCATTTACGGTTACCGTGCGGGCTTTATCAATACCTACATCAACTGGGAACCAAGCCCAATTGAGCATATCGAATGTCTGGAACAGCTTCGTGTGCTTTGGTATGGCGAGAAAATCCATGTGGATGTTGCTATAGAAGCGCCGCCAGCGGGTGTTGATACGCCAGAAGATCTGGAAGTGGTGCGCAAGCTGATTGCTGCTCAATAATCTGATTATTGATAGAAAAAACGCCCTGACTCAGTCAGGGCGTTTTTATTTCTGGTTCAAAAAGTGTGTTAATTGGCAGGAGCTAGATTATCCGCATTGGGATTGATAGCCTGATCCAGCTCTTCGATATCTTCCAGCACTGCATCTTTGGTTTGCTCCGGAGAGGTAACAGGATCACCATCAAGTACCGCTTCCTGTTGAGCAACTTTGTCCCGTAGGCGTTGCCATAGTTGTCCCAGGTTTTCGTGCCAGTAACGTTCGAACTGCTCAAGGTACTGCGCGCGAGGGCCGTACTTGATCCACGGTTGATGAATCTCTTTCTGCGCCATGAAGTTGGTTGGTGCTGGAATTGGGTTCAAACCTGCGTTTTCGAATTCGTACATAGCGCGTGGCATGTGGTTCGCTGATGTCACCAGCACAAGATTACTATCACCAACAACAGAAGCCGCTTGGAAAGCTTCTTCCCAGGTATCTTTCGCCGTTTCGAGTAACAGGATGTTGTTCTTGTTGACACCCAGCGCCATCGCAACCCTTGCCAGCATCCGCGCATGGCTTACTTCATATCCACCGTCATAGCCAGAAAGGATCAATTTTGAAGTCGGATACATGAAGTGAATCCGGATGCCTTCAGCAAGACGCATCAGTGCAACACGTGACAATTCTGACGTTGGCGGAATCTCATCATCAACGACATGTCCGTGACCCAATACCATCACATAGTCGACAGGCTCTTCTGTTGGCAGGAAGGGCTCATATTGACGTTCCAGCTTCATGAGAAGTGAGGAAGTGAACGGTTGAAAAGAAACCAATGTCATTAACAGCAGCGAAACAAAAACGAGGAACGAACCGAAGCCTTTGCGCTGGGTAAACCAGATCAAAAAGAGACCGAAGAATCCAAGAAGCAGTAGCGCAGGCAAGGGCATCAGTAAAGTTGATATAAGTTTTTTTAGTTCAAACATGAAATGTCGCCCGAAATATAGTCAAACAGGGGCCAGAAAGTGCATCAGACCTTTATTAACGGCAGGCTTATGCGAAAATAAACCCCTTAGCAGACAATGATAACGAAGGCACTGTGACAGAGGATAGAAATTTCGACGACATTGCCCACAAATTTGTTAAAAACATTTATGGCTCGGGCAAGGGAGAAATCCGCCAAGCCGTTGTTTGGCAAGATCTCGAATCAATACTTAGCCGCTTGGGTGAATCCAGTCCATTAGACATTTTGGACGCTGGAGGCGGTTTAGCGCAGTTATCGCAACAAATTGCACATCGCGGACACAAAGTCACCTTGTGTGATCTTTCTTCACAGATGCTCGAACTGGCGGAAAAAGATATCGAAGAAGCAGGCCTTCTGCCGCAATATCGCTTCGTCCACGCGCCTGCGCAAGAAATCGCACAGCATGTTGATAAACCATTCGATTTGATGCTTTTTCATGCGGTGATGGAATGGTTGGCAGATCCACGTGAAGCACTGGATGTCGTACTGTCACAAGTTAAGCCGGGCGGTGTTGCTTCGGTCATGTTCTACAACCAAAATGGATTGCTGTTTAAGAATTTAATTTGCGGCAATTTGACCCATGTAGAAGAAGGCATGCCGCACAGAAAACGTTTCAAACTCCAGCCTCAAAAGGGTCTTCAACCGGAAGATGTTTACCAGTGGATTGAAGAGGCCGGTTTTACCATTTTAGGGAAAAGTGGTGTCCGCACGTTCCATGACTATATGAAAGACACAAGAACGGGCGAGTTCACCTTTGAACAGGTGGTGGCGATGGAGCAAAAGCTCTGCCGTCAGGAACCTTTTATCTCGTTAGGTCGCTACATTCACGTGTACGCGCAAAGGCCTCTCGAGCCATAACGATTACAAGATTACACGTATACAACAAGGAAAACGGATGAGCGAATTCTCTCAGACTGTTCCTGAGTTGGTTGGTTGGGTGAAAACGAACGACTTCTCCCTCAATCTGCCGCCGGAACGGCTGGCATTTCTCCTTGCCGTTGCTGTACTCAGCAGCGAGCGTTACGAGGAGGAGCTAGGGGAAGGGGAGCTGATTGATGCATTCCGTATCGTCAGTGACCAATTCGATCAAGCTAGCGAAACCATCGCGTTTCGTGCGAACAATGCCATCAACGACTTGGTACGCAGCCGCCTGCTAAGTCGTTTCACCAGTGAAATGACGGACGGTGCGAGTATTTACCGACTCACACCGCTGGCACTGGGTATCAGCGATTACTATGCGCGTCACCGCGAATACAGCTCTCTCAAGCTTTCTATCCAACTGTCCATGGTGGCAGACGAGATTGATAAAGCCCTGACCGCTGCCGCAGAAGATGGTGATGCAGATTTCTGGCGTAAGAATGTTTATGGCGTACTGAAGTATTCAGTGGCCGAAATTTTCGATCGTATCGATCTGAACCAGCGCACCATGGATGAACAGCAGCAGAAAGTGAAAGAAGACATTGCTGCGCTGTTGAACCAAGACTGGCAGGCTGCGATTGCCAACTGTGAGCAACTGCTGAACGAAACCTCCAGCACACTCCGCGAACTTCAGGACACCCTGCAATCTGCCGGGGATCAGCTACAAACCCAGCTTTTGAATATTCAGGAGCAGGTACAAGGCCGTGACGATTTAGATTTCGTTGATGCCATGATCTACAACCTGCAAATGAAGCTCGATCGCATTGTGAACTGGGGCCAGCAGGCGATTGATCTGTGGATCGGTTACGACCGCCACGTTCACAAGTTTATTCGTAATGCCATCGATATGGACAAGAACCGCGCGTTCAGCCAGCGTCTTCGTCAGTCGGTGACAGAATACTTCGATAACCCATGGTTCCTGACCTTTGCCGATGCAGAGCGTCTACGCGATATGCGTGACGAAGCACTGGTACTTCGTGATGACGAAGTGACAGGCGAAATGCCGGCAGAAGTCGAGTTTGAGGAACTGACACTGGTTAACGACCAATTGAGCGACCAAATCTCTGACATGCTGTCTCGTCACCGTACGACGGGCGAGGGCATAGATTTGGGCGTGGTACTGAAAAACTATCTGGCTCAACACCCACAAGCACGCCACTTCGACTTAGCACGCATTGTGATCAACCAAGCGGTTCGCCTTGGTTACTCGCAATCTGACTTGAGTGCGATTCAGCCGGACTGGCAGGCAATTAACGATTATGGAGCCAAGGTACAAGCGAATGTCATCGATAAATATTGAAGAATTTATGCCGGAAGAATTGGCCAAAGCGATTGCCAATCCTTTGTTCCCGGCTTTGGATAGTGCGCTGCGTGCTGGCCGCCATATTGCCAGCGAAGATCTGGACAATCATGCATACCTGATTGAATTCGAAAACCCGTTGCAGCATTTCTACCAGCGTTATAACGCTGAGTTGGTGCGAGCGCCGGAAGGCTTCTTTTACCTGCGCCCTCGTTCAACCTCGCTGATCGGACGCGCAGTGCTGTCCGAACTCGACATGCTGGTGGGTAAGGTGCTGTGTTTCCTTTATCTGAGCCCAGAGCGTTTGGCACAGGAAGGTATTTTCACCACTCAAGAACTGTTCGATGAGCTGCTGACACTGGCAGATGAGAAAAAACTGATGAAGTTGGTGACACTGCGTGCATCTGGCTCTGACTTGGACCGTGAAAAACTGTTCGACAAAGTGAAGACCTCACTGCGTCGTCTTCGCCGTTTGGGCATGATTGTGCCAATCGGTGAGAACGGCAAATTTCGCGTGAGCGAAGCGACATTCCGCTTCGGTGCCGATGTGCGTGCGGGAGACGATATCCGCGAAGCACAACTGCGTCTGATCCGTGATGGTGAAGCCGTTATCCACACCCAAGAGCATGCTCAATCAAGCCTGCTGAAAGATGAAGAACACGACGAAGAGCGTGAAGATGATGATCAGGAGGTTCAGGCATGACCCAACGCGGTAAATTCCAATCGCTGACTATGGTCAACTGGAACGGTTTCTTTGCCCGTACTTTTGACATCGACAACCTGGTCACGACGCTTTCTGGCGGTAACGGTGCGGGTAAATCCACCACCATGGCTGCGTTCATCACCGCGATGATCCCTGACCAAAGCCTGCTGCATTTCCGCAACACCACAGAAGCGGGCAGTTCTAACGCGTCACGTGATAAAGGCCTGCACGGTAAATTGAAGCCGGGCGCCTGTTATGCCGCGCTGGATGTGGTGAACTCGCGTAACCAACGTATTCTGTTCGGTGTTCGTCTGCAACAAGTGGCGGGCCGCGATAAGAAAGTTGATATCAAGCCTTTCATCGTTCAGGGCTTGCCATCTGGTGTGAAGCCAACTGACATCCTGATCGAAAACGTGTCTGCGAATCAGGTTCGTGTTCGTCAATTGAACGAGGTGAAAGACGCGCTGGCAGACTACGATACGGCGCATTACAAAGCGTTCAACTCCGTGACTGATTATCACGCGCAGATGTTCGAGTTCGGAGCTTTGCCGAAAAAGCTGCGTAACAGCAGCGATCGTTCTAAGTTCTATCGCCTGATTGAGGCATCGCTTTACGGCGGTATTTCGAGCGCGATTACCAAATCCCTCCGTGATTACCTGTTGCCACAGAACGGCGGCGTGAAGAAAGCCTTCCAGGATATGGAAGTGGCACTTCGTGAAAACCGTATGACGCTGGAAGCCATCAAGCTGACCCAGCGTGACCGTGACCTGTTCAAGCACCTGATCACTGAATCGACCAACTATGTGGCGTCTGACTACATGCGCCATGCCAACGAGCGTCGCAAAAAGCTCGAGCTGGCACTGCAGCGCCGCGGCGAACTGTTGGGCTCTCGCCGCCAGTTGGATGATTTCCAATCCACATTTGGCCGCATGACGGATGAATTGGATGCACTGACAGATAGCCAGACTCACTTAGAACAGGACTATCAAGCCGCGTCTGACCATCTGCAATTGGTTCAGACGGCAGTACGTCAGCAAGAGAAAGTTGAGCGCTATCAGGAAGACTTGGAAGAGCTGGCAGTCCGTCTCGAAGAGCAGATCATGGTGGTGGAAGAAGCCACAGAACAACTCGCGATGGCGGAAGAGCAGGCACACCTTTCTGAAGAAGAAGTGGATAGCCTGAAAACCCAGCTTGCTGACTACCAACAAGCGCTGGATATGCAGCAAACCCGCGCGCTGCAATATCAGCAAGCGGTGAAAGCGCTGGAAAAAGCCCGTGAACTAACCGGTAATAACAAGCTTTCACAAGAAAACGCAACGGAATATTTGGGTTCTCTGAAAGCGCAGGAAGAGGCACAAACCTCTGAGCTTTTAAGCCTGAAACACAAGTTGGATCTGTCTTCTGCCGCAGCTAAACAGTTCGAGCGTGGCCTTGAATTAGTGCGCAGCATCGCTGGCGAAGTCGAACGTTCTGACGCAGGCGCGAAAGCCCGCGAAGTGATCGCAAAAGGCCGTGAATTCGCGAATCTTGCGGCAAATGCTGAACAGCTAGCTTCACAGCATCGCGACCTTGAACGTCAGATGCGCAGTTTCCAGCAGGCGAAAACTCTGTCTGAGCAGTATCATCGTCAGTTCAACGAAACCGTGGCTTCGGAAGAAGCGGTTGAGTTGGAAATGGCGCGTCAACAAGAACGTCTGGAAACCGCAGAAGAAGCGGTTGGCGAACAAGCGGAGAAAGTCCGCGAATTGCAACGCAGCGAAAACGAAATCAATGCTAAAGCGGTTGAGTTCGAAAAAGTCGCGCCAGCCTGGATTGCCGCGCAAGAAGCGCTGGAGAAATTGGCAGAACAGACTGAAGCTGAGCTTTACGACAATCAGGCAGTGTTGGATACCATGCAGCGCGTGATGGCGGATGAGCGTGAAACTATCTCGACCCGCGATAAGCTGCAAGCTGAGAAACAAGCGCTGGAAGCAGAAATCGAACGTCTGGCGCAGCCAGGCGGTAGCGACGATGCGCGTCTCCAATCTCTGGCTGACACACTGGGTGGCACGCTGCTTTCTGAGATTTACGATGACATCACCATTGATGATGCTCCGTATTTCTCGGCGCTTTATGGCCCGGCACGTCACGCGATTGTTGTACCTGATCTGAAAGGTATTAAAGAGAAGCTGCTGGATCTGGATGATTGCCCGGAAGATCTCTACATCATCGAAGGTGATGCAGACGGTTTTGACGATAGCGTATTCGATGTTGAAGAGCTGGAAGATGCGGTTTGTGTTCACCTGAACGACCGTCAGCTTCGTTACTCTCGCTTCCCGAAAATCCCGCTATTTGGCCGTGCGGCGCGTGAGCACCGTTTAGAAATCTTACGTGAGAAGCGTGAAGAGTTAGTCGAAAACTACGCCAAAGCCTCGTTTGATGCGCAGAAGCTTCAACGTTTGACCCAAAGCTTCAATCAGTTCGTGTCGAACCACATGAACGTCGCATTCAACGAAGATCCAGAAGCGGCACTGAAAGACCTGCGTGAAAAACGTGGCAGTGTTCAGCGTCAACTGGCTCAGCTTCGCGAGAGCGAGCAGCAGGTTCGTAGCCAACTGACCGGTTCGAAAGAAGCGATTGCACTTCTGAACAAACTTCAGCACGTCGTTAACGCGCTTGAAGACGAAACGCTGGAAGGTCGTCTGGAAGAAGTGGAAAGCCGCCTGTCTCAGGCAGACGAAGCTCGCCACTTCACCCGTGAGCATGGCAAAGCACTCGCTGAGTTGGAGAATCTGGTTTCAACGCTGGATACCGACCCAGAACAGTTTGATGCACTGAACGCTGCATACCAGCAAGCGGACGAAGCGTTGCAATCGCTGAAGAAAACGCTTTTCGCACTGTCTGATTTGGTCGAGCGTCGCCACCACTTTGGATACGCCGACGCGGTTGAGCTTCTTGATAAGAGCAGCGAACTGAATGAACAGCTGAAAGCTAAGCTGGTAGATGCTGAGCGCGCCCGTACCCGTTCACGTGAACACGTGAAGCAGGTTCGCGATCAGGTGAACCAATACAACCAGCTTCTGGCGTCTCTGAAGAGCTCGCACCAAGCGAAACAAGAAACGGTTGCTGAATTCAAACGTGAATTGGTTGAGCTGGGTGTTCGCGCCGATGTAGAAGCGGAAGAGCGAGCACGTATTCGTCGTGACGAGCTAAATGCGCAGCTATCACAATCGCGTAGCCGCAAGAGCGAGCTGGAAAAAGGCCTGACCTCGATTGAGCTGGAGATGAAGTCTCTGGTGAAAACGCTGAAGAAAGCCAGCAAAGAATACACTGAACTGCGCACTTTCGTCGTCAATGCGAAAGCGGGTTGGATGGATGTACTCAAGATTGCCCGCAGCAGTAACGTAGAGAAGCAGCTTAACCGTCGTGAAATGGCGTACATGTCTGCTGACGAACTGCGTTCATTGTCGGATAAATCCTTGGGTGCGTTGCGTCTGGCAGTCGCAGACAATGAAACGCTGCGTGATGCATTGCGTGCATCGGAAGACATGGCACGTCCTGAGCGTAAGGTTCTGTTCTATGTGGCGGTTTACCAGCATCTTCGTGAGCGTATCCGTCATGACATCATTCGTACCGACGATCCGGTTGAAGCGATTGAAGAAATGGAAGTGGAACTGGCACGTTTGACGGAAGAACTGACTCAGCGCGAGAAGCGTCTTGCGATCAGTTCAGAGTCTGTGGCGAACATTATCCGCAAGACCATTCAGCGCGAACAAAATCGTATTCGCCTGTTGAACCAAGGCTTGTCTAACATTGCCTTTGGTCAGGTGAAGGGCGTGCGCCTGAACGTGTCGATTCGTGATACCCACGCGCAATTGTTAGAAGGCTTGGCGGAGAAAGCTGAACAGCATCAAGACTTGTTTGGTAACAACCGTCTGACCTTCTCTGAAGCGATGGCAAAACTGTTCCAACGTTTGAACCCGCATATCGATCTGGGTCAACGCTCTCCTCAGATTCTGGGTGAAGAGTTGCTGGACTACCGTAACTATCTGGAACTGGGTATTGAAGTTAACCGTGGTACTGACGGTTGGCTGCAAGCGGAATCCGGCGCATTGTCGACAGGTGAAGCAATTGGTACGGGTCAGGCTATTCTGTTGATGGTGGTGCAGAGCTGGGAAGAAGAATCCCGCCGTCTGCGCGGCAAAGATGTGATTCCTTGTCGTCTGCTGTTCCTTGATGAGGCAGCGCGTCTGGATGCGAAGTCAATCTCGACCCTGTTCGAGCTTTGTCATCGTCTGGATATGCAGCTTTTGATTGCAGCGCCGGAAAACATCAGCCCAGAGCAGGGCACCACCTACAAACTGGTACGTAAGATCTTTAACGATAAAGAACACGTGCACGTTGTCGGTTTGCGTGGATTTGGAGAGATGGCGAAAACCAACCCCCCGATTCAGGAAGCATTGGAAATCGCTGAGTAAGCGAGATTCAAACAGAACGAAAAGGCCAGCAAATATGCTGGCCTTTGTTTTTCTGCAACATGGGCTATGCGATTTTGAACATCCCGATTTGTTCGGTGAGTTTCTTTGCCTGTTCATTAATACTGATGGCTGTGCCATCGGTATTGACCGTTTTCTCCGAGACAGTTTCGGAAGAACGGGCAATATTCGTCACGTTCATCGAAATTTCTTCCGTCACTGAAGACTGTTCCGTCGCCGCTGTGGCAATTTGGGTGTTCATGTCATTAATATCGACCATCATGCCTTCAATTTGTGCCAGCATTTCGTTGTTTCGGTTACAGTTTTCTACGCTGCTTGCCACAAACTGATTGGCACCTCTGATTCCGTTGACCACTTTGTCTGTTTCCGCCTGAAGTGATTCTACTTTGGCACGGATTTCTTCTGTCGATGTTTGGGTTCGAATCGCTAGCGAACGCACTTCGTCAGCAACCACCGCGAAACCGCGTCCTTGTTCACCCGCACGCGCTGCTTCTATCGCGGCATTCAGTGCCAAGAGGTTAGTTTGTTCAGCGATGCCCTGAATCACATCAAGCACGGAGCCAATTGAGTGGCTTTCGGCTGACAGTTGCTCCATGGATTGGGTTGCTTCGTTCATCTTGTCAGACAACGACGAAATTTCGTTGACCAACTGCTTACCGACATCGGCGCTTTTGCGCACTGACTGCACCACACTCTCAGAAGACTCTGAGGCGGTATTGGCAAAATTCGCGACTTCTGAAATTGATGCGTTCATCTCTGTTGCGGCAGTAGCCACCTGGCTTGAATTAGAGGCTTGTTGGTCAACCTCACCGCGCATGGAACTGATGTTTTGTTGGATATCCGAAGATGCGTCGCCAAGTGCTTTGACGGTGGCATCTGCGCCTTTGATAACCGTCATAAAGTCATCAAGCATGGTGTTCATTGATGACGAAAGCTGTGCAATTTCATCCTTTCCGCTGGCATCCAAACGCATCGTGAGGTCATGGTTTTTGGCGATGCTGGTGATACGTTGGGTGAGATTGGCAATCGGCTTATTAATGCTTGAAGCAATCACCCAAGCGCAAATGATAGCAATAGCAATAATCACGACGCCTGTAAGAGCTGCCGCCTGATACAAAGTGGACTCAAGAGCGTGAACCTCGAACAGCGCTTCTTGTTTGTTAATCTCTGAAATCAGCGCCCATTGGGTGCCAAGAATATCTATCGGTGTGTAGGCAGCGAATACATTGCTACCAAGATGATTCTCCGTAGCAACGAAGCCTTTTTCACCTGCAAGCGCCTGGCTCGCGTATGTTGAATCTATAGGCTGCTGCCCTGCAGAAGACTCTGTTGTGGCAATGCGGTCGACCTGTTTCTGTGGCACGCCAAATGTGGCAAGTAGTTTGAGGTATTCTTCTTTATCTTCAACCAACATACGAGCTTGAGAGCGCATCAGGCCGTCTGGTCCAACCAAGAAAGACTCCCCGGACTCTCCCAACCCATCTTCTCGCCACTTACCGTGGTAAGTCATAATTGTGTTAATCGTATCAATGGGCATTTGGAAAACGAGTACACCGATGTTTTTTCCATCTTTTACAATGGGGGATCCAATGAAAGAAGCGGGGCTGTCGTAGGAAGGGTAGTAGGGCTTGAAATCGACAAAGGAAAACTCGCCTTTGCCTAAACTTTTCGCACCAGTAAACGCTTCAGCAAGACCGCTGTCTTTGTAAGGGCCTGTTTGGAGGTTGGTCGCGAAGTCGAGCTCTTTGAAAACTGAGTACACGATATTGCCAGAGTTATCGACCAGAAAGATGTCGTAGTAACCAAATGACTCTAGAAAGGTGCGGTAATTGTTGTGAAAAACCTCGTGAACCTCACTGTAAGTCGTGCCATCGCTTGCCTTGTCTAACAGGTGCTTATTACCGAGTGGGTGTTCGTTTAAACCGATATATGCCTGTTGCAGAAGCAATCCGTTTTGACCAATGCTGTCGAGGTTTGAGAGGGCATCTGTACTGGCATTATTGGTTTCTCTGTACGTAGCCCCAAATTCATTTTGGTAATAGTTCTTGAGAATGTCTCCCTGCTCCGTGGTTGGGAACGTCTCTGTGGTGACACTTTGGAAGCTTTTCGCAAATTGAACCATGGCATCTTCTGTCATGGTTGAGTTGGCCAGATTGGTGAGCTGTTTACTGATGTTGACGAAATAATCTTGCACTTCCGCTTTTTTCACTTCTCTGACTGAAAGCAGTTGATTCTCCAACTGATGTTCAATCGCTAATGAGGAAGTATTGATGGCAGTTGCTGTGAGTAAACTCGCTGTCGCAATGACAGCGATAGCACTGATTGCGATAAATGCGGCTTTAATTTTTGTAGAAATTCTCATTGTCACCTTGCTCCATAAAAGAGACATGCGATCCAAATAGGTTTCTTGAAAGTGTAGGAAAACTTTTTGACAAATTGTTTACTTCGCACAGGAATCTTTGTGCGGGCTCATTAAGGTAATGAAAGTGAAGGGAATTAGTTTTCATTATTAAAAACAGAGGGATAGAAATTAAAATTAAGAAGTGAAATACGGTAAATGTGGAGGTTTGTTGGTGGGATTGTATGACTTTATGGCCTTTTCGGTTTTTGCGGTGGGTAAGAGGAATTGGACAAAGTTTATAAGCCTTTGCCCACTTTAAAATGTGTTGATAATGAATGAGGTTATGTATTTATTTGTTATTTATTGACTTCTCTAAAATGGCAACGGAGTAATACTGGTCAAATTTGTAGCCAACATCAGTCAATAGCCCAACCTGTTGAAAGCCAAACTTTTCATGCAATTTTATAGAGGCAGGGTTCGGTAAAGTAATCACAGAATAAGCTCTGGATATCGGAGAAGATAACATTTTGTCCAAAAGAGCCTCCATCAGTGCTGATCCTAAACCCTTGGCACGCACGCCGGGGTGGAGGTAGATCGTGATTTCAGAACTGACTTTGTAGGCCTGTTTTTCCCTGAATTCGCTGTTATAGGCAAATCCAATCACTTCGCCATGCTCGTTCTCTTTGACCAGTACATGGTAGTAACCCTCACTGTTTCTCAGCTTTTCCAGCCAGACTTGACGTCGTTCGATTGTCCATGGCTCGTAATCGAAAGTGATCGAGGTTTCACGCACATAGTGGTTGTAGATGTCGTTAATGGCCTGAAGATCTCCGGCCTGTACTGCTCGAATTGTCATACTGCGTCCTTGCTGAACTCAGACAGTGCTAGTTTAACTGCTGCTTCTGCATGCAGTTCAGTGGTGTCATAGAGAGGAATAGGAGTATGCTGCTGCTGGATCAACAACCCTATTTCAGTGCATCCCAATATAATACCTTCAACCCCACGGGCTTTAAGTGCATCGATAACAGAAAGATACTGTTTGCGGGAATGCGTGTTTACCTCACCTTGAACCAGTTCTTGGTAGATAACTTCGTGAACAATGTCCTGATGCCAGCCTTCCGGAACAGTCACCTGAATACCGTGGGAAGTAAGACGCTCCTTGTAGAATGGCTGTGACATGGTGAAGCGTGTGCCCAACAAACCAACATGCTTGATGCCATCTTCTTTGAGCTTCTGAGCGGTTGCATCGGCAATATGCAGGAGAGGAATGGAAATCGCGTCTTGAACTTCAGAAGCCACTTTGTGCATGGTGTTGGTACCAATCAGCATAAAGTCAGCGCCTGCGGCTTCAAGCTTTCTTGCTTCTCTTGCTAATTGTTTTGCAGATTCATCCCAGGCATCAGCGCGTTGCTGAGCCTCAATTTCGGCGAAATCGACGCTGCTCATCAGGATTTTCGCGGAGTGATGGCCACCTAAAGCTTCCCGAGTATATTGGTTCAATAACCTGTAGTAAGTCGCTGTCGACTCCCAACTCATTCCGCCAATTAAGCCAATGGTTTTCATATTCGTATCCTTACGCGGGTCTTCTCGAATATATATCGAACAAGCTGAGGAAATAAAACACTTTTTGGACGCTGAACTGAATCATTTTTTGGACGGCAAAGTGCTTTCAATTTGCGGCCCATGTTACATTGTTGGCTTTCCACCTTTGCTCATGTTGCAAAGGAGGTACTCAAATAACAGGAGTAGGTTGAGTGACTGCGATTAAACGGGCACAAATAGCACCGCAAGGGCCAGAGCTTTCGGAGCTTGTTCAAGGTTATTGGCGACTGGGTGAGTGGGGAATGTCTCCACAAGAGCGCCTGACCTTTATTAAAAAGCACCTTGAATTTGGCATTACCACGGTCGACCACGCGGACATCTACGGTGGCTATCAATGCGAAACGCTGTTTGGTGAAGCGCTGAAGCTGGAGCCTTCATTACGCGATAGCATGGAGATTGTCTCCAAGTGCGACATCAAGCTGGTGAGTCAGAGTGCACCCGAACGCAAAATTAACCACTACGACACAGGAGAAGCGCATATTCTGCAGTCAGTAGACAACAGTCTTTACCGTCTTGGCGTGGATAGTCTGGATGTGCTCTTGATCCATCGCCCTGATTGTTTGATGGATGCCGATGAAGTGGCTGGTGCATTTGAGAAGCTTCATACCGCCGGTAAGGTGAAGCACTTTGGGGTCTCTAACTTTACACCTTCTCAGTTTAACCTGCTGCAATCCCGCCTGGATAAACCGTTGGTAACGAATCAGGTCGAAATTAATCCAATTAATTTCGACGTCGCACATGATGGTACTCTGGATTTAATGCAGCAATTGCGTGTTCGTCCAATGGTGTGGTCTTGTTTGGGCGGAGGGGAGATCTTCTCTTCGGATTCTGAGCAAGCCGTTCGTCTAAGAGCAACGTTGACAGAAATTGCTGAGGAACTGGGTGTAACGATGGAGCAGGTGATTTATGGCTTCGTTATCCGTCATCCAAGTCAGCCTTTGCCAATCGTTGGTTCGGGTAAGATTGAACGCGTGGAATCTGCTGTGCGAGCAATGTCAGTCGAACTGAGTCGTGAGCAGTGGTATCGCATTTGGGTTGCAAGCAAAGGCCACGGTGTGCCGTAGACCATTTCTTATTTGCACTTCGGCGTCAGCGGTTGGTTCCATCTGAACTTATGTTGGCGCCAATTCCTTTCAACCAACTGTTGTACCAACTTCTTAGCGACTCTATGGGTCTAGGGCGGCATATGATAAAGCCTTGGAGCAACATCTCTGGGTAGTTGGAATGCAAATACTCAAACTCTTCGATTTGTTCGATTCCTTCAGCAACTAATTGGACATCGAACTTATCCATAATATTCACCAATGACTGAACAATAACCTGGCTGAACTGGTCCTGATGAATTTTGCTTATCAAGGTTCGGTCGATTTTAATCTCGGTGAAAGGCAATGTGCGCAGTTGTTGGATGTTGGTGAAACCTGTGCCGAAGTCATCAAGTGATACACCGTGTCCCCGAATTCTCAGTCTGTTAAGAGACTCCATTTGTTCAGAGCTTTTAAGCGCATATTCTTCTGTGATTTCCAGAGTGACGCGGGACTTGTCGATACCGTGTGCTTCAAACAGAAACTCCAAGCGGTTGGGCACTTCCAAATCAGCCAGTTGTGATGCTGATAAATTGAGGCTTATCGTGACATCTTCTCCAAAGATATCTGACAGCTCTTTAATGTCTGACGCTGTCATCTCAGCCAGCTGCATTGTGAGGAGGTCAATCAAGTCATTTTCAATGGCTGTTGGTATGAAACGGCCCGGTAAAATAGCGTTGGATTCACCTGGTTTTTGAATTCTAGCTAAAACTTCCAGACCTTCTACGCGATTGTTTTGTGAGTTCAATTTTGGTTGATAGTAGGGTATTACCTGTCGGTGCGTAATACAGTCGATGAGCTCAGAGGGAGACATTCTCTGGTAGTCCAGAAATTTTCTTTCTTCAAAGTGAGTCAATCTGTCCAGAGTGAGCTGCAGTGCATCTTTTTTAATGGGCTTTGCAATATTGCCCAACAGACAAACCTGCTGCTGACGAGCAATTGAACTCGCCAGTTCAATAATCCTTGCGTCCAGCCCAGACACGATTGAGACACCTCCGGTAAATTTCATTTTTCCTAAAGCTCTGATCACGGCCATTCCATCAACGGAAGGCATGTTGAGATCGGTGAATACAATATCATATTTGTTGGGCGCGCGACGTAGTTCTTCTAACGCTTTGTGGGGGTTACTGAAAGTGTGAACATTATTCTCACCAATTTCTGATAATAGAGATCTCACCATCAGTAAAATAGCTTCAGAATCGTCAACGACGAGAATGCTTCTTTCCACAGGCAATCTTCCACATAAGATTTTCGGTTATCAAATATAAAACTAGATGCTTAAAGCCAAATTTCAATCAGGTCTGAATGTGTGGATTTCTATGTTTTAGCAGCGTCTAATGCAAATATTCAATGGTTTGAAAAGGTTAGTGGTTCGGAGGCTAATTTAATCCACATAAAAAATAGTGTCTTTATTGTGAGCAGTAGAGAGTACCGTATCCGGCCAGTGGTTTTGTGACTCTTCGGATACGCTTCACCGTACGGTTTATTGGCAGGAAAATATGGAAATGAAAAAACTGGATGTGATGGAGTTAATGCTACTCGCTGCACTTTGGGGAGGCTCATTCATCCTTATTCGTTATGCAGTGCCGGACTTTGGCCCATTTGCTTTGATACTGGTGCGAGTTGGCCTCGGCGCACTGTTTTTGCTTCCGCTATTACAACTCAAAGGGCATACCGCCGCTTTCCGTGAGCATTGGTTTCACGCTTGTGTCGTTGGGCTTTTTAGTTCGGCCATTCCATTTATTCTTTTTGCCTATGCCATGGTCAGTGTGACCGGGAGTTTTGCATCTATTGTGAATGCAGGCTCGCCTATCTGGGGGGCGATTATTGCCTATCTTTGGCTTGGCGAGTCGCTGAACCGTGATCGGATATTGGGTTTGTTACTGGGTGTACTAGGGGTGATCATTCTGGTTTGGGGCAAGCTGGATTTTGGCGATCAAGGTCTGGGTTGGCCGGTCGTTGCTGTGCTGGGCGCTACTTTGATGTATGGCATCTCCGCGATTTATACCAAGCGATTCCTGACCGGTGTTCCACCATTGGTGACTGCAACAGGGAGTCAGGTTGGATCAACAATTGTTCTATTGCCTTTGGGACTGCTTTTTTGGCCAGAAACTGCGCCAGATTCTGCAGCCTGGATCGCTGCTGCCATCCTGGGGATTGCATCTACGGGCTTCGCGTACATCCTGTTTTTTAGGTTGATTAGCAGGGTAGGGCCAACCAATACGATCGCAGTCACTTTCCTTATTCCGCTATTTGCGGCGGTTTGGGGTGTTGCCTTCCTAGGGGAAATCATCACACCGAGAATGTTGGCGGGGGGATTAACGATCTTTGCTGGTACTGCCCTAACGACGGGAATAGTGAACTTCGGAAGAAGGGAAAAGCGCGCATAAAAAAGAGCCCAAATGGGCTCTTTTCGATCCTGTTTTTCATCACTCAGAGCGCACAGGCTCGGCAGATGTCAGAGGTGTCACTTCCAAAAGCGGTGCTGCGTCAATGTTGTCAGCGTTCATCATCGAAGAGATACGCTGAACAGAAGATATCAGCAGCGACTGTTCCCACTCTTCGAGAGACTGGAAGCGGGAAATGAAGCTTTCCTGCAAAGGCTTTGGAGCCTGCTCTAATGCTTTCACACCTTCAGGTGTTAAATGGGCATGAACTTTACGCTTATCCAGATTACTTCTCACACGCACAATCAGGTTACGGTTGGCCAAGCGATCAAGAATCGTGGTCGCTGTTGCCTGACTCATGTTGGTGTGGTTGGAAAGCTGACGAATGGTGACTTCGCCCAGTTCCTGGATTGCACGCATCAGAACCAACTGGGGTCCTGTCAAACCTGCTTCTTTATTCAGTTTTCTAGAATGCAGATCGATAGCGCGGATGATTTGTCGTAGTGCAACCAGAACCTCTTCGTGCTTCTCCATAGAAGCCTCTCCTTTAGACAGCAGGATGTTAAAAATCGCGGGAATTATCGGTATAAAAGATCAAGATTTAAAGACCTTTTACACAGGAATATTGCTGATAGGGCAATAAGCGTAAAAGACGGAGACTTTCATCACTGATTCACAGCAGAATGTGCGCCGTTGTTGAAGGAAAAATCCCAGCGATTATCGGATATTAACTTGTATTTCTCACCTTAACTTTAGGTCAACCTTACACCCAAGGCTCAATCTGTCTCAAGCGATGTGACACGAACCTTCTCTCGAACCTCTCATTCATCCTTGAAATAAAATGAAAGTCCCAAAACTTCAACGAATGATTATGTCTGGTTAATCTAAATGATAAAAACTATCAATATCATTTGAATTTACTCGAATGTGAATGTAATAATTGTTGCCGAACGCAACAATTTGTTACAACCACATGCATTCAAGGAATGATTATGAAGCGCTCCACTTTGGCTATTGCCAGCTCTATTTGGGTTCTTTCTTCTGTTTCAACCACTGCAATGGCGGCAACGCCGGACGAAGTCGTTAACCACTACGCAAATCTAGCTCATGCTGTTTACAGTGACGCGCAACAATCTGCGGTGAAGCTGGATTCCGCGATTGAAGCACTCATCGAATCTCCATCTCCAGCCAACCTGGATGCTGCAAAAGCGGCTTGGGTTGCTGCACGCGTACCTTATCAACAATCTGAAGTATTCCGTTTTGGTAACGCTATTGTGGACGACTGGGAAGGTCAGCTGAATGCTTGGCCACTGGATGAAGGCCTGATCGACTATGTAGCAACGGATTATCAATACGAGCTTGGTAATGGTGGTGCAGTTGCGAATATCGTGTCTAACACTAGCATTCAGGTGGGTAGCGAGAAGCTGGATGTCACCACTATTACGCCTGAGCTATTGGCTTCTTTGAATGAAATTGGTGGGTCCGAAGCGAACGTAGCGACAGGTTATCACGCTATTGAATTCTTGCTTTGGGGTCAGGATCTGAATGGCACTCTATCTGGCGCAGGTGAGCGTCCTTACACTGATTTTGCCTATGGCGAAGAATGTACCAACAACAATTGTGACCGTCGACGTGAGTACCTGAAAGCCGCTTCTGATTTGCTCATCGAAGATTTAACTTGGATGGAAAAACAATGGTCTGCGAATGAGTCAGGTAACTACCGCGAAACCCTTTTGAAAGAAGATACCACAAACGGTCTGCGTAAAATGCTGTTTGGCATGGGCTCACTTTCACTCGGTGAGTTGGCAGGCGAGCGCATGAAAGTCGCTTTAGAGGCGAATTCGACGGAAGACGAGCATGATTGTTTTTCTGACAACACGCACAACTCTCACTACTACAACGAGCAGGGTATCTACAACGTACTGACTGGCTCTTATCAGCGTATTGATGGTTCTGAACTGACTGGTCCATCCCTGCTGGATATGGTGAAGAAGAACAACGATAAAGCGGCTACACAAATCAAAGCAGATTTCGATTCTGCCCGCACTGCCGTTTACCAACTCGTAGAATCTGCTGAGAAAGATAATGTGCATTTTGACCAGCTTATTGCGTCCGACAACGCTGATGGTAACAAGCTGGTGAACAACGCCATTTCGGCATTGGTTCAACAAACCCGCAGTATTGAAACGGTCGCTGCGGAATTAGGGATTTCCAACCTGAACCCTGACAGCGCTGATCATCAGTTCTGAGTTTGATTCTTGTGTCTTATTGAGCCTCCTCTCGCGGGAGGCTTCTGTCGTTTAGCTGGTTTCAATGTCGTTATGAAATATATTCTTTTCGCTTTTGCTGTTATTGCCTGTTCCGCCAACGCCTCTGCTATTAAATCCGGCGGAGATACCACGACCAACAAGCAAGGTGTCAATGCCTTCTCACAACCTGCCACCAATCTTCCTATGATTGAGCGCATCGACTTCAGCGTCGGTAACAGCTTTTTCAGAAACCCTTGGGTAAGTGCGCCTGCTTCGACAGATGCAAGAGATGGACTGGGCCCACTTTTCAACACCAATGGTTGCCAGAACTGCCATATCAAAGATGGGCGCGGTCATCTACCTAAACCAGGCGATGACAACGCCGTATCTATGCTTATCCGTCTTAGTATTCCGGCAATGACAGATGCCCAGAAAAAAGCGCTGATCATGTCAGGTAACATTCCTGACCCGGTTTATGGAGGCCAACTCCAGGACTTCGCACTTCCGGGGGAGAAGCCAGAAGGTCGGATTGCTCTACGTTTCGAGAAACACAATGAAACGTTTAAAGACGGTTATTCAGTAGAGCTTCGAAAGCCTGTTATCACTATCGAAGAGCTCAATTACGGAGATATGCACCCTCAGATAGAGAAATCTGTTCGTATCGCGCCACCTATGATTGGTCTTGGTTTGCTTGAGTCTGTCACTGAGCAAACGATGAGAGATATTGCCGCAGCGCAACTCAACGAGGGCAAAGGCGTATCAGGGCGTCCAAATGAAGTGTGGGATGTTCTGCAGGAAAAAACCGTCGTTGGCCGCTTTGGGTGGAAAGCTGGACAGCCTACCTTGATGCAGCAAAACGCGGCGGCATTTAATGGCGACCTTGGCTTAACCAGTGCTTTATTCCCAGCGGAGAATTGCACTTCCGCCCAAACACTCTGTGAACGGCTGCCAAATGGCGGTAACCCTGAAGTCACAGAAAAAGTGCTTAATTTCGTTGAGTTCTATTCCCAGCATCTAGCTGTGCCTATGCGTCGAAACCTCGATGATCCCAAAGTGCAACTAGGGGAGAAACTCTTCACCGACGCAGGCTGTGAAAGTTGCCATCAATCAACGCTTCAAACCGGAGAGCGCACTGATAGGCCAGCTCTGAGCAATCAAACCATTCATCCCTATACGGATTTGCTGCTTCACGACATGGGCGAAGGATTGGCAGACAACCGTGGTGAATTCATTGCTAACGGACAGGAATGGCGAACCGCG
Organism: Grimontia sp. AD028; assembly: GCF_000973155.1. Lineage (NCBI taxonomy): Bacteria > Pseudomonadati > Pseudomonadota > Gammaproteobacteria > Vibrionales > Vibrionaceae > Grimontia > Grimontia sp. AD028. The sequence goes on from NZ_LASY01000074.1 coordinate 37,584, forward strand.
CCGTTATGGGGCTTGGGCTACACCGAAGAAGTGAATGGACATACCGAGTATCTGCATGATGGGCGAGCAAGAAACGTAATGGAAGCGGTTCTGTGGCATGGCGGCGAAGCCGAGAGCAGCAAACAAAACGTGTTGGGATTCGATAAAACCCAGCGCGAAGCCCTTATTGCGTTCCTGAATTCGTTGTAGGAGTGGTAGCCATGTTTATTCAATCACCAATGAAAACACTAACGCTTTGCGTGACGCTGTCACTATTATCGGGTTGTTTCAGTGAAGCCGCAGTGAAAGAGAGTGACTTGGTAATGTGGGATATGCAAAAGCAATCCACTAAGCGATTTCTCGATGCTGCACGAGCGTTGGAAGGAAGTGTAAGTGGACTCTGCGAAGCACCTTCTGAAGAAACACTAAATGAAGCCCAGAGCAAGTGGATCGAAACCATGAGCGCTTGGCAGTCTTTTGTGGGAGGGAATTCTGGCAACGAAGCGGCGATGTCGATCAGTTGGAACATCCAGTTTTATCCTGACAAGAAAAACACTACGGGCCGCCAGTTGACCCAGCTTTTGAAGAAAGATGCGGTTCCAACTGCTGACGAACTGGCTCAGCAAAGTGTTGCTGTGCAAGGGCTTGGGGCGATTGAATGGTTGCTGTTTGACGGGGCAGATGTCGAGTCCATGAAAATGCGTTGTCCTCTTACGCTGTCGGTAGTCGGTCGTACTGTGAAATCAGCAGAGGCGCTGGACAGCGCGTGGCAGGTCAACCCTTGGAATGACCTGACTGGGAAGCAACTGGAAGCAGAGATGCTTCGCAGCGTGACCTCCCAACTCGATGCAATTTCAAAGACCTTATCATTACCAATGGGCAAGCCGGGTTTCCCCAAGCCTTATCAGGCTCAGGCTTGGCGCTCTGGTCAATCGAATGCGTTTTTGAAGGCTGGACTGAAGTCTTTGCAACAGCGTTACAAATCCACTCTTCAACCACTGTTGGTTGAAAAAGGACATACCGAACTTGCTAACCGTTTGGATTTCCATTTCGAGTCTGCGGTGAAAAGTGTGCCGGAAAGCATGTCAATGGCACCGCTGTTGGCAGATAAGTCGGGTTATCAGTCATTGATGATTGTTGCAAACAACATCGATTACCTGCAAACCGCACTGAGTGACGAAGTAGGGCCAACGTTGGGTTTGGTGGTTGGGTTTAATTCAACGGATGGAGACTAAAGGGTGAGTGTAAGCCAAAAACGCCGTCGCTTGCTATTGTCTTCATTAGGTTTGCTTACTACAGGAGCTTTAGCAGGTGGTTGGCGCGTTTATCAGAATGAAGCCGATAAAGCCAAGCCAGCGTTTCTTGGCTGTGCCAAAGCATCAGACGGAAGTTTCGCGGTAACGGCAGTAAATACAAATGGAGAGGTTTGCTTCCAAACCTCATTACCCGGGCGTGGGCACGGCATAGCAATAAACCAGAATAGGTCGTTTGCCTATGTGTTTGCGCGGCGTCCAGGACAATTCATTGAAAGCGTCGATCTGGAAACAGGCGCAGTTCTCCACACGACTTCTCCGCCAGCTGGAAAATTCTTCTACGGGCACGGCGACGTACTCGGTAACCAACTCTTTGTCGTAGAAGGAGATATCGCAACCAGTGAAGGCAGTATTGGCGTTTATCACACCCATCGAGATGGCTCACTGACCCGTATACGTGAAATTTCTGGCTTTGGTATCGGTCCTCATGAAATGAAGGTTATCAATGGCACTACTCTGGCAGTCGCTGTTGGTGGGATACGCACTGAAGGCAGGAAGAAATTGAACCTGGATTCGATGCAACCGTCATTGGTACTGATGGATATCGAGTCAGGACAGGTAAAAGAGAAACACACCTTAGAAGATCCAAAACTGAGTATCCGCCACCTGGCGTTGAGCCCAAAAGGAGATGTGGTGATTGCGCAGCAATATCAAGGAGACGCTGAGAACATCGTTCCATTATTGGCAATAAAACAACATAGGCGTGACATTACCCCTTTAAAGGCCAGTAGAGAACAGTGGACGCGTTTTCAGCAATACATTGGCAGTGTTGCGTGTACAGAATCGCAGATAGTTGCGACTTCTCCACGTGGAAATTGTTTTGGAATTTGGGACTTAGCCTCAGGCGTACTTACTGAGATGGGATCATTGTTCGATGCCTCGGGTGCGGCTGCGGTGAAGGACCGCTTTGCTCTTAGTGCGGGTAGTGGGCGATTAGTCATACGTAATCATCAAAAAAGTATTGCTTTTCAGTCTTCTAGCGTAGTTTGGGATAATCATTGGGTCATGCTTTAGGATGATGCTTTTCTAACCCTTTGTTTTCCAATATTCATAAAAATTCCGCCAACGAAAATTGCGCCATTTGCCATACTATGATCTCTAACCGGAGGTAGCGCATGTTTTCTGCTCGTACGCTTATCAAGGCACTGTTTGTATATGTTGCCATGCCATTGGCCGCTAACGCATTGGAAACTATGGAGTCACCTAATAGTGTCTCTAAAGAAGCCGTGCTGTGGGTCAAACAGGCCGAGCCGGAACCAGGTGTCGTCAATTTCACTTATGACGTCGCTAAAATTTATGAATATTTCTCTTATGCTCCTATCTGGCACGACTACCGCGCGAAAGACGAGCTTGAAACCCAGATAAACATTATCTCTCTGGCTGGGATCAGTCAGGATTTTGAATGGCGTGCGGTTATCTTGCGTCAGCTAAGAGCCAGTGGTGACTGGCGTGCGTACGACGTATTCGCCACTGACAGCCTTCTTGCACTGATTGGCTACATCGAATCGATTCCTGAATTTGGCAAGAGTTGGTATTTCGGTACGGATATCAGTGAGGCTTTGCCGCGCCCAACGCTCACTCAAACCAATAATCTGATTGTTTCTGCCAGCAGAAACGAACTTTATGAGTTTGTGTTTAAGTTGCGTCCGGATACGCCTCAGTACCGTGAAATGGCAAAAGCGATTGTTGCTCTTCAGGATCAAGAATCCATGTACTGGCCGAAGGTGACGCAGGGTGGGCTGATCAAGCACGGCGCAAAGCTCGAAAATCCGGATAACCTCATCACCAATCTTGAGCGCCAGGGTGTTTTGAGTACCTATGACGCGCAACGCCTGAAGATAGAGCAAGTGGGTTTTTACAATGCCGTGTTGGTTGAAGCAGTCAAACGTTTTCAAGAAAGACATGGCTTGAAGCGAGATGGTGTTATCGGCAACAAGACGCGTCGTTGGTTGAATATGTCGGTGAACTCCAGGATCCAAATTCTTGCCTTGAATATGGAGCGTCTGCGTTTGTGGCCGACAGATCGTGAAAAAATCATTCTGGTAAACATTCCAAACTACGAAATGGAACTGTGGATGGACAGCCAACTTGTGCTCGACAGCAAAGTGGTTGTGGGTCGACCAAGCCGAAGGACGCCACTGTTTGAATCGCGCCTAGATTCCGTTGTCTTTAATCCGAGTTGGAATGTGCCAGTTAAGATCATGCGTGAAGACATTTTACCTAAGGTGCAACAGGACAACGAATATTTGGATAAACACTCTTATACCGTCCTGAGTAGCTGGGTAAATGGGTCCGTGATTTCCTCTGAGGAGATTGATTGGGAGAGCGTGAGCCCGAATAATTTCCCATACCGTCTTCAGCAGTCGCCGGGTAACTTCAATGCACTTGGTCGCTACAAGTTCAATACGCCCAATGGCAATGCTATCTATTTGCATGACACGCCAGCCAAAGGTTTGTTCAGCAAATCGCGCCGCGCATACAGCTCAGGCTGCATCAGAGTGCAGAAAGCGGAGATATTGGCGCAGGTGTTGTTGAGCCGGTCTGGGTTGGAGTTTGGCGACTACGAATATTACCAGCGTATTCCCGAGACTAAGTGGGTATCGCTGCGTAAGAAGATCCCTGTTCATACCATTTATCAGACTGCATGGGTGAATGACGACGGTGAAGTACAGTTTCGTGAAGACGTCTACCACTACGACGCGCGCCCAAAGCGTAATGCAGCCTTTTCATTAACCGCTAAAAACCAACAGTCTTAACCGCTTCAAACCGGATTGTGGTGAGTGTCAGTGTGATGCTTACCACAATTGCATATTTTTACACTCTCCTGACAATGTCTAAAACCTGCTGAAAATCATCAGGAAACGGTGCCATTTACAGCAGTTCGCTCATTATCGAGACATTTTGGGGTTTGATTAACGTTTTCATTGTCGATAAATTCCAACTGTTTTTAAGAGTTGCCACAGGAAAAGCGCGGGATTTGGCGTAGTTAGCAACTCTGATTGTTTATTTAGTACTTTGTGGGAAATTGTTAGTTGTTATGGACGGTTTGGATACCCAACGTCGTCGCCTAATACTGGGCGGTGCGGCGTGTTTAGTGGCGGCAGCCTTACCTCAAACGGCGCTCGCTCTGCCGTTGGCAGTCGGTAAACCACGAAATATAGACATGTTGAGCATTAATACCGGTGAACATGCTGATGTTTGCTATTTCAACGGTAAGCAGTATGTAGACAAAGAATTGGCTGTGCTGAATCAGCTATGCCGTGATCACAGACGTAATGTTTCTACCGAGATGGATCCGAAACTCTACGATCAACTTGCGGCGATTTATGACCTTGTCGATGCCAGAAACCCAATCACTATGGTGTCGGGTTATCGTTCCCCAGCGACCAATGAAATGCTGCGTAAAAATGGCGGTGGTCAGGCTAAGAAGAGTTACCACACCACAGGACAGGCCATCGACTTCTTCATTGAAGATGTGTCTCTGTCTAAATTGCGCAAAGTCGCCCTGGAGCTTCAGGCTGGTGGCGTTGGTTATTATCCGCGTAGCGGCTTCATTCATATTGATACTGGGCCGGTTCGTAGCTGGTCATAACTATCGAAGATTTAAAAAGGCGCCTCGGCGCCTTTTTCAGTTCTTAAACCAGTTCGATTTCTCTCAGGTGCGGAGAGATGTACCTCTGACGTTTCTTCTCCTTCAGCTTGGTCATATCCACCATCACTAAGCCATCAATGCAGTCGGCAAAGTCCGGGTCGATACTGAAATCCAGAAACTGTACGCCGCCCGGTTCGCACAGCTCACTGTACTGTTTGTAGAGGGTAGGAATGCCCGTCCCCAGGTTATCGAGCAGCATTTTGAGTGTCTTCAGATCTTTCTGATAGTCATCGCCACAAAAATGGACAAGCAGTTCATGTTCTTTCTGGCTGTCGATATTGAAAGGGCGCTTGGAACGCGCGATGGTCGCATGTGCACCAAAGTAGGTGCTGTAGAAGAAAATCAGTAACTCCTTCGCGGCCTGTGGCATGGCATTGCTGATGGTGACCGGGCCAAAGAGATAGCGGTAATGAGGGTGCTTCGCCAGAAATGCACCAATTCCCAACCAGAGGTAATCCAGACTGCGCTTGCCCCAGTATTTGGGTTGCACAAAGCTTCTTCCAAGCTCCAAACCTTTGTTCAGCACGTCTGACATGCCATCTCCGTAGTCGAACAAGGTATGGGTATACACCGCCTTTAGCCCATGCTGCGCGATAACGGCTTGGGTATCACAGAAGCGATAAGCGCCGACAATGTCCATGGCTTTGGGGTCCCAAAGCACTAGGTGGAAATAATGTTGGTCGTATTTGTCGATATCGCGGCGTTGCCCTGTGCCTTCACCCACGGCGCGGAACGCCACTTCACGCAAACGGCCAATTTCACGCATGACATGGGATTCGTCTTTGTATCTATAGAGGTAGATGGATTTTCCATCGGGTGTTTCGCCCAGTCGCTCGCTCTGTTCCAATTCTTTTGCCAGTTTCAATCTTGGCTCGGGGGAAGCGATAGCCGACTCGGTGGGGAATTCACCTGGCTTGCCTTTGGCGATGCTGTAAAGATGCTTTCGGAACAGCTTCACTCGCGTTTTTGGGGGAAGATTGGCGCTGGCATGATAGCTGGCAAACGGAATGGCCTCGCCAATGGTCAGATTGATGGTGTTGTTTTCCTGTCCAAACATTTCGTTGACCAGCAGCAGGGTAGACAAGGGTTTGTAGACCATGGAAGCGCCATAAAACACCGCTGAGTTTCGACCATCAACATGAATAGGTAATATCGGCGCTTTGGCTTTGGTCGCCATTTTCAGAAAACCATGATGCCAGGCTTTGTCTTTCACACCGGTCGGGCTGAAGCGAGAGACCTCACCTGCGGGGAAAATAATCAGCGCGCCGTCATTTTGCAGCCATTCATCAATCTTGCGCAGATTCTCTTTTGGCGTTTTCCCAGACATATTATTCACTGGCAGCAAACAGTTGTGCATTGGTTCAATCTGCATTAATAAGTTGTTAGCGACCGCTTTGACATCCGGCCGAATTTCACGAACCAGTTTTAGCAATGCGAGGCCGTCAAGCGAACCGATGGGATGGTTGGCGATAATCACGACGCGGCCAGTGGAAGGAATACGTTCTCGTTCGCGGTCGCTGGTGGCATGGCTGAAATGAAAATAATCCAGCACCTGTTCGACGAACTCAAAGCCTCTCAGATAAGGGTATTTTTCCGCAAAGCTCTGAAACGCTTCCTCGTGAAGTAAGCGACGAAGTGTTGAGCTGACAGGGCGAGAAATCCAGCGCTTGTCAGCGATCTTTGGGTAGTTCTTTGTAATGACATCATCAATGCTAAACATATCTTTCCTTTTGCCCTCGAACGGTGTTTATCGCTCATCAGGCTGCTTCTATGCTTTCTTTCTCTTCACGGAATCTATTCATTTCTGGGTCGACAAAGGCGTCAGTTTCCGCAAGTAATGTGGATTTTTCAGTCCATCGGATAAGCTGAATGGTGCCATCGTGCTGTTCGAGCAAAGCGGTGCAGTTTTCAATCCAGTCGCCATCGTTGAAGTAGAAAGTGCCTTCCAACCGCTTAATATCCGGGTGATGAATGTGTCCACATACAATGGCGTCGGCACCACGCCGTCTTGCGAATTGCACTGCAGCATTTTCGAAACGCTGAATGGCGACATTGGCGGAACTTACTTTTGACTTGATGTATGAGGCTAGGGACCAGTACTGGAATCCGGCCTTGCGACGAAGCCTTGCCCACCATCTGTTCAGGAAAAGCAGGAAGTCGTAGCCGACATAGCCGGCGATTTCCGTCAATCGGCTGTGACATACGGCGTTATCGAACTCATCGCCGTGCACGGCGATAATACGTTTTCCGGTGACGGTTTCATGCTCGAAACGGGCACGTACTTCGATACGTCCAAAATCGAACTTGAGATAGTCCCGTACTGCGACGTCATGGTTTCCGGGAATGTAGATGAGGCGTGTGCCATCGTGAGCACGTTTTAAGAGGAGAGAAAGCACCTGACTGTGGGATTCCGGCCAGTGGTGGCTGGACTTCATCGAGTAAAAGTCGACGATATCACCAACAAGTACGATGGTTTCTGCGGTATGTCGATTTAAAAAATCGAGCAGGTATTGCGCTTTACAATCCTTGTTTCCCAGGTGCAGATCGGAAATCCACACGGTTCGCACAGAGATAGGGTTCATAGGCATCCATTTGATGATCAAAACGAATCAACTGTCGATGCTCAATGTAGTGCGCTTACATGAAGGCGAGTTGTCAAAGGGGTGACATACTGGTGTCAGACTGTTTGCAAATTGATGACAAAATCAGCGGAATTCTTTCCAATTCCTTGATCATATTGAACTTCATTGAATTGAGATTGGCGTGTGTCAATGCGCCCCTCTAAAGGAACGGTTCTCGTTAAAATGAGAACGCGGGCGTGATATGCTTTCGCTGATTATTGCATTTATACGGATTTTCTTATGGCTTTGAAGTACGAAATCGTTCCTGTGACAGGGTTTCAGCAAAACTGTTCCATCATCTGGTGTGATAAAACCAACGAAGCGGCGCTGGTTGACCCTGGTGGTGACGTGTCCAAACTGGTGGCAAAGGTTAACGAACTCGGTGTGAACGTGGTTAAAGTGCTTCTGACTCATGGCCATTTGGATCATGTTGGTGGAACTGAAGAAGTCCGCGCGGCTTACAACGTGCCTGTGATTGGCCCAGAAAAGCAAGATGCGTTCTGGCTGCAGGCGCTGCCAGCGCAAAGCGAAATGTTTGGTTTTGCGCGTACAGAAGCGTTTGATCCAGACCAATGGTTGCAAGACGGCGATGAGGTGACACTGGGCGAAAGCGTACTGAAAGTGATTCACACACCAGGTCATACGCCTGGTCACGTTGTGCTTTTCAGTGAAGAAGATCGTATGGCGTGGGTCGGTGATGTTCTGTTCAATGGCAGCATTGGCCGCACTGACTTCCCTAAAGGGGACCATGCAACCTTGATCAGTTCAATCAAGGACAAGCTGTTCCCTCTGGGCAACGACATCACTTTCGTGCCTGGTCATGGTCCTACATCAACGTTCGGTATTGAGCGTCAGCAAAATCCGTATGTCGCGGATAACATGCCTATCTGGTAAAAATTTTTTATTCTTCTGCGGGTGCTCTGCCCGCAGAAGCCAAGTACTGCCTTGTTAGCCCCACAAAATCTTCTAGCGGCCTGTCCAACAAGTCTTCACTGACAAACACGTCATACCCCAGTAACTCTCGGGTGTACTTCATTCTGTTCGCCAACATCGCCACCAGACCTTTGTAAACCTTACCACTGGCCGATGTGTAAGGCGTGTCGTCAAACATCATGTCTTCGAGTTTGCTGCTCATCGGTTCTTCGGCGCGTCGGTAGGCGCTGAGCAAGAGTCCGCGCTGCTCCATGATGATTTGGCCTGCAAGGCGATAACTGATGCCTTCAAGGAACGGCTCATAGTCTTTGAGCCTCACACCGAACCAAGGCAAAGACTGGTGCCAGCCTTCATGGGAAACGGAAGGAATGCCAATTTGATAGATATTGCGCCATTTAAGGCTCCAGCCCCCTTTAGGCGTGTGGTGCTGAATGTGCATGTCAGACAGTGAAAAGGAGAGGCGTTGCTGGTCAATCACATAGCCAATATATACACCCAGTGATCCGAGAAGGCAGAGCCCAATCAGAGCGGGAACAGGTTTCACCTGCGGGTTGAGCAAAATAAATGTCACCACCACCATGGCCAAAATCAACACGGCGATACGGAAATATTTGCCTATCTGCTGGTGGGGAGGATAAATCAGCAATCGTTTACTCACTGGGTTGGTACTTTCCTTGTATTACTTCTCTAAAGCTTAGTTCGATCACCGAATACTATCGGTCGAATTCCAAACAAAATAAAGTGTAGTTTCCGACACTTGGCTCAACTTTCATTCTCAGTCGTCGTTAGTGCTACAAAACGCGGGGGATTTTTGATATAAAACGCGCTTTGTTTTTAACTCTGCTTGATACCGAAGCGGTGATAAAAGGCTGGTTTAGGGAAGTAAAACAAGGCTTTTGCCTTCCCAAACGGGCTTTTGGAACGAGTATTCGCTTTCGAAGACTGTCGGTAAATTTCAATGCAGTACGTCGGAGTAGGACGATTTAATGAAGATCTCTCACAAACGTAAAGTTCAACTTAAGCTTCAGAAACACATCAAAGCAGCAAAATCTGCATCAGCAGTTGTTGCGAAGAAAGAAGCGCCAGTAAAAGCAGTTAAAGCTGAAAAGCCGGCAGTTGAGCAAAAAACTGAAGCACCAGCAAAAGTGGTTGCAGACGTTTCACTGACCCCAAAACAACAGCAAGTGTTGGACATCGTTCGTCAGAACGCAGAAGGTATCAACCCTAAAGGTATCGGTCTGGCAGCAGGTCAGGAAGATTCTAAAGCGGCATCTTGGGCGACAGGCGCGCTGAAGAAGCTGGCTGAAGAAGGTGTTGTAGAGCGTATCCAATCTGGTAACAAAGTACTGTACAAAGCACTTTAATCGCGCACAGATCGTAAGTTTGAAGAACCAGCCTCCGGGCTGGTTTTTTTGTAGCCTCTTTTCGGTGGTTTTTAACTCGGTGTTAAAGCGCTGTAGATAAGATTGATGATTTTTCTGGACAACATAAATTTATCGCTGATCAAGCCCAAAGTTCTTGTTTATTTGCGAGATTAATCTCGAAAAACACATATAGTGAGTGATAAGTTGAACATTAACCAAGCGACTTCTCTCTCGCTTTAAGGCATTAAAGAACAGCTTTTGAATCGTCAGTTTGGCACTTAAAAGCAATGGGCGAAATGAGAAGTAGTCGCTTGGAATATCTCAAGAATAATGAAAGCAACGGGATTTGCTATGACGGGATATTTAGACAGTACAAATAAGCAAAACCAGCATGTCGTGAGCTTTGACTATACACAGTTTCTGTGTGAATCCAGCCGCCAACATTGGACGTTTTTTGAAGCTCTTACAGCGCAGTTGGGCCGATTTAAGAGAAAACAGATCGAAACATACGAAGGTTTTTTTCCAAGCGAGGCCTTCACCTTATCGGTGACACATTCTCTTTCATCGCTCTACAGCGATGTTTCTAACCTTGTCACACTGGTGGAAGAAGCGAAACGCCAGCACATTGAAACGTTGAACATCTTTCTACCTTACGCACTCGATGCTGCTGAGTTGGAGAAAATACGCCGGAAGACGGGCGCTCTCGTTACTCAACATGAAGGTGACAGAGATTTTCTGCAGATCATGCTTTATACCCAAACGACCTGAAGATGCTCGCCTTCAGAGGCCATCAATGCGTTCAATTCGAGGCAAATACCACGAGGAATAGTCGTTCTATTTCCGTGGTATTTAACAAAGAAGTGGGCGCATTGATGGCCTCCCTCCGGGCGAGTTGACTGACGCC
>NZ_LASY01000075.1:0-43154 GCF_000973155.1 Grimontia sp. AD028
AAAACGCTTATAGCGAGAACAAAATTTAACCACCAAAGGTCAACAGCCCCTACGTTTTTGTCTCTCTTCTGAGTGTTTTTTTGCCGGCGAGTTGCCGGCATTTTTTACAGTTCCAGCAATAACCCGCCATCATTAGCCAATAGTAATAGCAAGTATTTACATACCAAAAATGTCGCCATTATTGGACATTTTAATGACCAAGCATATCGTAAAGTTGCACAAACAATGGATGAATAAGAGCTGCCAATTATGTGCAATTTACGTCAACGCTTCCCCAGAGCATGGAGCTTCTTCGCTACGCCTGTCCGCATGACGACAGACGCCTTCACACGTTTACTCCGCTTTCTCTACAACTGGCTGATAAGCCTGCTGGAAACCGGTGAACTGACCATTGAGCTTGAATCTGTTGGTCTGACGCCTCAAGCAGCGAAAGCGCGCTGGCAAAGAGATCGTGAAGGCGTCATCGCCATGGCGCAGCGCAATCAGGTGAAGCTTGAAATGGCAATGAGGCTCAGAGATATCAACGGGAATCTCGTCCCTCCTTCAGATGAAAGGTATGACTTTCATGTGGTGATGGGAAAAGGCTACTTCCCCATCGTCGGTAACCTGCTAATCCCCACAGGCTCCGGCACCTTTCGCGGGCAAGGCAGTTATGTCAGGCGAAAAGCGCTCTCCGGTGCACTGCGGGATGTCACCACCCACCCTACGGCGCTGTGTCCTATTGGCGGATCAAATAACGATGGGATCTACACCCAGTGCGGCTCCAGCCGTATCTTTGACTTTGCCGTAAGCGGCTGTCTAAAAGACCCTGGCGATGGCGGCAATGGCATTATGATAGGACATACGCCCCCTCAACCGAGTGTCGCTGCCAGCTCTCAACCCAACTCCCCCAAATATTGGGCAGGTCAACCCAACCGCCTGCCACAAAAACGATTTGGGTTGCCTCAGGTGTGGGAAGGAATCACCGATTTCACGCTAAATAACGGCGAAGGAGATACCGAAATCATCGTTCCTGCACGCGGCACCTACACGGATTCAAAGGAAGTACTGCTGGACGACACCATTGATGTTCCCCTCGTTCGATGGGTGCGCGCTTACGATGCGAACGGCAAAGAGATTGTCCGCATTGCGAACATCGGCAAAAAGCTCGATGGAAAATACGTTGGGATCAAAGCCTCCGACAAACAAACCACCAGCAAACCGCATGAAGAAGGCGAAACGCGGGTCTATCACAAGCCAATTAAACGCTTGGACACAACCACCACCGTGGTGGTGCCGGGTGGGCTGCCCTCTAACACCAAAACCGTTGAAGTCTCTTTCTACAATTTGGAACCCCACTACACCCTGCTTTCTCAGATGACTCCGTATCTACCCGGCAACTATTCCACCACCGCCCGCGCTTCTTACAACGAGTTTATGAACATCGTCGTTGATGCTATGCCTTGGAACGGGTTTGTCGGTATTGATGGCGCGTACAACACCCATGTCAACCTGATGGCGCGTGAAAATGGGCTCGACGGGTGGTATTTCCCCGGTGGTTATGAAGACTACATGCACAACAGTTTCATCGGCTGTGCTGCGGTCAACAATGACGGTTGGGGCATCTATATGTCAGACCCTACTCTTGGCAGCAGAAACCCGACTGATGAAAACCGCTGGCCAACCCCGGATGGTCAGCTGGAGGTTCACCGTAAATGGACCTACATTGCCTCTTCGAACGATCTCGGTAACTTTGACTGCTACGGCAACAAAGGCGGAGCGTTATATATGGGGGCTTCTTCCAACTCGATGCAAACCGGCAGCGCCGAACACCATTTCGACAGCAACAATTACGACCCCTTCAATACAACCCAGTATGGTGACCGAGCGGATCGCAACCCTCTGCGTTGGACCAGCCTTATCGTGTTCACTGCTGACGCGAGACAGAATGAACTGGTGATCACCAGTACACCGACAGATTCACGCCGGGTGACCTACTGTAAAGCGCGTTTATTTTGGGAAACGCCAAGGTCAAATAATCCAGACAGCAATATCTATAGTGGACTGAGTGGCAACCACTACACGCATCCAAGGTCGGATGATTTGGGTTCTTTAGTCAACGTTCGTCCACCCTCTATCGCTCACCTACATATCACCCCTTATGACGAACATGAGCGGGCGGCTGGTGATCTGCAAGCGGAGAAAGGCGGCGCAGTGGAATTACAGGGGTTGTTTTCAGCGACCAGAACCGTGCTGTTCAGACCTTGGATCTACGAAATTTCACCGCCGAAGAACCACCTTCCCCATGGCTGGAAGGTAGTGTTTTCCGCCAAAGACAAAAAGCTACCTGGCGCAGGGAAAGATGTTGCCCTTTCTGCTGACTCAATTGGTATTGCAGGCCAGCATAAGTTGGACACTTTGTACTTCGGCACGCACGTACACAACTTCAAGGGGGTGTCTATCGAACCTGGAAAAGTCTTCACTATCTCTACCGACATACCGTTTCTTAGCGAAGATTTTGATGATATCGACATGAACCTGTTGTCGGTTTCGGCGAACTATCTGGTCGACGAAATCAAGAAGACATCAGGAACGCCAGCACCGAAACTGCCAACGTCCCTGTTAGTCATGCCTGCCAGAATACGTTTGTGGAAAAATGCCGCTGGCGCGAAGAAGTTCTACGTGGAAATACCGCTGCTGAATACCGATGACGACGCCGTCAGCTTTCCAGATACCACTGATCGTAAACATTATTTCAAGATTAAAGTGGAGACCGCCACAGAAGACGATTCAGTCTAGCTGAGTCATCCCTAATAGGAGAAAGATAAGAGAAAGGGAGAGCTTAGGCTCTCCCTTTCTCTTGCATTCGCGGATTGTTTAAGCCCACTTAACTGATTCAGGCAATGTTTGCTCGAGAGCGAAGATGTGGCGAATCAATTGCGCTTCATGGGTTGCTTCGTGTTCAAGCAAATAAACCAACAACTCGTCTCGCTCTGGCGTCCAGTGGCTAATGGTATTTACCACTTCATCGAACGCGACTTCGGAAGATTTCAGTTTCTCGATCACATCGCCACGACGTTCGGTCGATGCCAGTGAACATTCAAAGCCTGCCCATTCACCTTTTAACAACGATTTCGTATAGCTCTCCCGCGCACCGACAATACACCACATATGTTCACCAACAGACTTATTCTTCGGTACATTCAAATGGGTGGTAAACAGCTCTGGGTTTAAGGTATCAACAATCTCATTTAATGATTGAAAACGTTCGCGCAGGTTCTTTAAAACAACGTCTCTCATGGTCTTCCTTGGGCTTTGAAACGAAAATCTGCACGAACCTTACCACATCAAAATACTGTATATTTAGACAGCTATCTCAAATCAAACTTTTGACCATGAAATAGAATAATTTTCATATTTCATATAATTACGTATTCATCAAACGCTTTACCCCAAACTTTTAATTGGTAGCTACGAAACTCAGGTACTAATAAGGGTCTTGTTCGATAATCGCCTTTGCACGAGCCAGACTTGCTACCTCCATGATCCAAAGACCACCAACATACACGCCCCCCTCTTCATCTCTTAGCCCACCGCCAACCAGAATCTCTGATTGGTTGGCGCGCAGAAAATCGAGATGTGCCTGACCATGCTGTTTACGGTGTTCAAGCATCTCTGGAGTATCAGTAAAAACCGCAACCACTCTCATCGTTCTTCTCCTTGCTGGGCATCCAGCCCGTAATCTCTCACCACGTTTGCAACGCGAATACGATAGTTTTTAAACAAGCTTTCTTTTCCTTTTTGCTGCGCCAGTTGATGACGAAGGTTATTCCGCCAATGAGCGATCGCCTCTTCACTTTCCCAGAAAGACAGCGACAACATACGCTCCTCATTAGTCAGACTCTGAAAGCGCTCTACTGAGATAAACCCTTCCACCTCCATCAGTTCCTCACGAAGTACGGCAGCTATGTCAAGATACGTGCTTTTGTGCTCAGTATGGGGTTCCACTTCAAAGATAACGGCGATCATTTTGCTACCCTCGCTCCTTGCTTGTAGGTCGCATCCACCACTCTTAGGAATGAACGTTTTTCAGCTGCAATAAACTGCTCTTTGTTGGCGAACAGAAAATTCCGCTTCCCCGCCTCATCCGATCTAAGCCGTTCGCGGTAGGTTTCATACGATGCTAAATCTGGAAACGAAATCAGGCCATAGGCCACATCGTTAGTGCCTTCATGGGGCATGAAATAGCCCAGTAAATCGCCTCCACACTCAGGAATAATCTTTCCCCAGTTCTTGGCATATTTTTCAAACTGATTTTGTTTGAACGGGTCGATACGGTATTCAATAAAACAGGTGATCATGGCGCCACTTCCTTATCCATATTGAGCGTTGGATAACAGCTTAAGCGTTGAAATCACCCTACGCTTCGAGCGTCATCGAAGTATTCTCTACCCCCGACTGCTAACCTTATCGCAGTCACATCATCGAGTTTTTGAAATGGAACCGGACATCACTCAAACCGCCGCACTTGTTGCCGACAGCGCCCGATCAAAAATGCTCATTGCACTGCTTGGCGGTAAAGCGTTGACCGCAACTGAACTGGCGCTGGAAGCCGATATTTCCGCGCAAACTGCCAGTAGCCACTTAGCAAAGTTGGTCGAGGGTGGTTTGCTGGTAGTGCGAAAACAAGGTCGCCATCGATACTTCCAACTTGCCGGTTATGAAATCGCAGAACTGCTCGAACAACTGATGAACGTAACCGCTACCATCAAACCCATTCCGACTGGACCTAGCGATGCATCACTTCGTCATTCACGTGTATGTTATGACCACCTAGCGGGTGAAGTTGCGGTTCAACTCTATGATTCTCTGGTGGCGCAAGGTTTGATTGAAGATGCGTTAATTGAGGCGAAGCTGACGGAAAAAGGGAAAGCATTCTTTATTGACTTGGGTGCTGACATCGAAGCGTTTGAAAGACAAAAGCGTCCTGTTTGTAAAGCCTGTCTGGATTGGAGTGAAAGGCGAACGCACATAGCGGGGAGCCTTGGAAAATGGATATTGGAACATTTGCTGAGCCAGGGTTGGGCGCAACAATTACCGGACTCGAGAGTTATCGAATTTACGCCTAAAGGTATCATCCGTTTCAGACAGACTTTTATTGCATAACGTACTGATTCAAAGTCGCATTAGTGACTCAATTAGGGCCTAGAGACGATCTGAATCCGTTAGCTACACTTAGCTCAACACAATAACAACGAGCTAAGGACAAGGACGTTATGAGCATACCCATTCCCCACCGCCCAAGTGGTGTTCTACTTGGTGACCCAGCCGCATCCGTCACCATCGATGTTTTCGTCGACATTCAATGCCCGCATTCACGTGCTATCTGGCCGAACCTGATGGCGGTAATGGAGCATTACAAAGGGCAGTCAGTGAGCCTTAAAACTCACCTCATTACACTAAGTAACCACCGTCAGGCGTGGGACATGAGTTTGGGTTTATTTGCTTTGGCAGAGAGTGATTCAGAGAAGTTTTATCGCTTCGCCACCTTCCTGTATGAGCGGCAGGATACTTTCTACAACGGCCAGTTTCTCCATAAGACCCATGAAGACTTGAGAAACTTGGTTGCTGATTACGCCGTGGAACATGGCAAAGTTGACCGTGAGGCTTTCATCGAGCGAATGGACAGTAGCGATGTTTACGTGCAGGGCAGAACACCGATTCGCTATGCGGCGACGAGATCAGTCTGGGCTACACCCACGGTGTTTATTAACAATGCGGGCTTGGTTCCGGTCGACCACCATTCCAGCTTGGAAGACTGGCAGGCGGCGATTGATCCCTTGTTGAAATAGCCAAATAGAGTAAAAAGAAAAATCAGCCCCGAGAGGCTGATTTTTTATTCCCTTACAAACCGTTAAGAGAGGTCTGCTTTATCCGCTGCGGCAATCTGTTGTTGCGCTTTTTCGGATTCTGATTTGAGCAAATCAAACCACTTCTTGCCGTCTTTCACGTTCTCCTGGAACCAAATATAAACCGGCGCTGCGGATTCCTGGAACTTGGCTTTTTCTTCCGGAGTAGGCACGTAAAGCTTACCGCCGGCTTTCTTGAAGGCATCGTAAGCAGCAATCGATTTACGCTTCGGAGAAGCGAACGTTGCCTGTTGCAGTGCACGGAAGCCATCCACAATCACTTTACGTAGCTCTGGTGGCATATCCAGGAAAGCTTCGTTGTTCATGTACCAAAGCGCTGACATGTAGGCATGGCCATCCAAGGTAACGTATTTCAAGCCTGCTTCTGGGAACTTCATGCCCATGATATCGGTGATACCGTTTTTCGAGCCTTCAACCACACCCGTCTGGAATGAAGTGTAAAGCTCAGGCCATGGGATTGGCGTTGGGCTTGCACCCAGTGCTTTCACCAGTTCCTGTGGCAAGTCAGCAACCACGGTGCGGATTTTCAGCCCTTCCAAATCACTTGGCTGTTTCACTGTGCGCTTGGTATTGGCAAAGTTACGCCAGCCCCCGGTGTTACCGATCGCCATCAAACGCAGTTTGTCGTCAGTGTCCGCAAGGATTGCTTTACGCAGTTCTCGCACGAAATCGCCTTGCAGCACAGCTTCTGCAGTGCGGTCATCTGGCAGCACATACGGAAGGTCGAGAACCTGAATGTACGGGAACATGTTCGCCGCACCGCCAGAGGTAGAAATATAGATATCGACTGAACCGTCTTCTACCGCCTGAATACACTCGGTACCGTTACCGCAAAGCTGGGTACCGATATAGAGATCAACTTTGATTTTGCCGTTCGAGTGAGATTCAACGAAGTCTTTAAAGACGATCAGACCATCATAGTCTTCGTCGTTTTCGTTGGAGTTAGCCACTGCGCGAAGGTTGAAGTCCGCCGCCATGGCAGGCACTGACAATGCTGTGGTGGTCATTAATCCAGCCAACAACGCCAGTGCACTTCCCTTCAATGCTGTACGCATTTTATTTACCGTTATTTTCATACTTCACCTTTTCACTTCCGTGATTGCCAGCCCGAAGGCTGTTCCACATAAGGTGAGAACTTACGTTCTCGGTTGCTTGTTAAGAGTAAAAAACCGACTCAAGCCAGACCCAGCCACTGAGGGATAGTCATAGAAAGAGACGGGAAAAACGTAATCAGGAAGATCACTACCACTTCCACTGCCAGAAACGGCAGAATCGCGCGGGACAGCGTTTCGACTTTCTCGCCGGATACGCTTGATGCCACAAACAGCACCAGTCCCATTGGAGGCGTCGCCAAGCCCACCGTGAGGTTCACACTCATGATGATGGCGAAATGCACTGGGTCTATGCCCAGACTGACAAAAACCGGCGCCAGAATTGGCCCCAGAATAATGATGGCCGGACCTGCATCGAGGAACATGCCAACAATAAAAAGCAGGATGTTGATAAGGAACAGTAAGATCAGCGGATTCTCACTGATGCTCAGCGTCCAATGCGCCATGGACTCAGCTGCATGGGAAAGCGAGACCACGGTTTTGAACGCCAGTGCTGCGCCAACCAACAATAGAATTACGGCTGACGACTTGGCACTTGCGGTAAAAATGTCCGGGATGTCTTTCAGCTTCACAGTGCGAAGCACAAACATGCCGACGACCAAGGTATAAAGCACCGCAACGGCAGAAGCTTCCGTCGGTGTAAAGATGCCACCCAATATGCCGCCCAGAATGATCACGGGGGTTAACAGCGGCCAGAAGGCCTTTCTGGTGGCTGTTCCGCGTTCGCGCCATGTTGCTTTTTCACTGGCAATCGGCAGGTTCTGGCTTTTCGCCAGCAGTGCGATCAATAGCATCAAACCACCACCAATCATCACACCGGGAACTACTCCCGCCGCAAACAGTGCTGCCACTGAAATTTCCATGGTGTAGGCGTAAATAATCATGATGCCGGAAGGCGGAATGATTGGGCCAATCACTGAGGAAGCCGCGGTAATGGCGGCCGCGAACTTACGTGAATACCCGTTTTTCTCCATCGCAGGGATCATCATCGAGCCGATGGCAGAGGTATCCGCCACGGCAGAACCGGAAAGCCCCGCAAACAGCATGCTCGACATCACGTTGACGTGAGCCAGACCACCGCGAACATGACCAATAAGTGATTGCGAGAAATTCACCAGACTCAGGGTGATCCCACTTCGGTTCATCACCTCACCCGCGAGCATGAAGAATGGAATGGCCATCAGGGGGAAAGAATCGATACCGTTGTAGATATTACGAAACAGCAGTGGAATATCCCTGTCCATGCCTTCTGCATAAAGCATGAACCCTGGAGCGGCGAGCAGCGCGAAAAACACCGGCATGCCGACAAGAAGGAAAACCAAAAACAGAGGTAGAAAGAAGATCAACATTTACAGCCACATCCTTATGATTACCAACGCCTGACTACTCAGCTTTCTCCAGCTTGCGCAGCGATGGCATCCTCTTCTTTGTGAGTAAGCGCTTTAAGAAACATTTCTAAATTCGCGAGCAACATGGTGCCGAAACACACCGGCATCGCGAGATATATCCATGCCCGCTTCAGCGGAAATGACGCTGCACGGGTTCGAAAGCCGCGGTCAAAGAATTCCAGTGCGATGACGAACAGTTGGATAAGAACAGCAAAGGCAATCACCAGCAGCAGAATCCGAATTACCTGCGCCACTTTTGGTGACAGATAATTGAAAATCATATCGATAGAGACAAACATGCCCTTTCGATACGCCTGCCCTGCAACCAGTGCCATCATCCAAATCATCAATGCCCGGGCGACTTCTTCCGGCCAAGGCAATGCAGCATTGAATACATAGCGACACACCACCTGCAGCAAAATGCTGGACACCATCAAGGCCACCAGCACCCAAGCTACGGATGCGCCAATGCGATCCAATGTGTTATTGACGGTTTCCAGCACCGAAATGACTGACTTCACCACTGCCATTAAGCGACTTCTCCTACCTTGCCGAAGCGGCTGCGTTCAAACACCAATCCATCACCCTGCTGCGAGTGAAAGTCGGTCACTTTGCCAAGCAGAATATCGTGGTCGCCCGCACTGACGACGCCATTTAAGTCGCAGTCAAACCAGGCCACAGCGCCTTCAATGATGGCACGGCCACTCGGTGCACGTTGGATCTCCACACCACGGAAGCGCTCTTCATGGCTGTCACGGCAGAACTTCATCGCAAGCTCGGAATGTTCCACCGCCAGCACGCTCACTGTGTAACCACCAGACTCCAGAATCGGTTGTTTGGTTGACGATGTGCGGTTGATGCTCCAAAGCACAATCGCTGGCTCTAAAGAAACAGAGTTGAACGACGAGCACGTCAATCCATAATCCTGCCCTTCATGGCGCGCTGTAATCACTGTCACGCCGGTGGCAAAGCAGGAAAGTGCGTTTCTCAGTTCGCGGCTCATGCGACTTCCTCCCCTGCTGCAGCCGTCCAAAGTTCAAACCAAGTCTCTCTATCTATCGAGACTTTCAGCGCGTCGCTTATGCCACGGATACGTTCAAGATTGTTGGTACCCAACACAGGCAAAATGCCTGCAGGGTGAGCGAGTAGCCAAGCGATCGCCACGGCATCAATACCGACATCGAACTTCTCGGCCTCACGATGCAACAAAGGTTTCACGCGCTGCGCCGCCTCGCTGTTGCCAAATAATTCGCCGCCAGCCAGTGGCGACCATGCCATCGGCTTTATGCCGCCTTTTTGCATGAATGCCACTGTACCGTCGGTAAAGGACTCCCGGGTCATCAGGCTCATTTCAATCTGGTTGGTCACTAATGGATGACGCATACCAGATTGCAGCAACTCCCAATCCCACGATTTAAAGTTCGACACGCCAACCGCTTTCACCAAGCCTTCATCTATCAGTGAATCCAGCGCATTCCCTGTTTCACTATGATCCATAAACGGATCCGGGCGGTGTATCAGCAGTAAGTCTAGGTGGTCAGTTTTCAGGTTTTGCAAAGAGTTGGTAACTGACTGACGAATATGCGCTTCTGAGGTGTCGTAGTATTTAACACGACGGTTCGGGTATTTTTCTGACAGCAGCATGATGTCGCATTTCGACACCAACTGAATCTGGTCACGAAGTGAAGGAGTCGCTTCGAGCACCTGACCAAATACCTCTTCACAGGAGTAGTCACCATAGATGTCAGCATGATCAAAGGTGGTGATGCCTTGCTCCAGACACGCATCAACTTTCGCGCGAACATGCGCCTCTGAGGTGTTCTCATCATCCGACAAACGCCAAACGCCATAAACTAAGCGGCTGAAAGCAGACAGTGACGGATGCAATTCTGTATATTTCATTATTTGCGCTCTCCTGCGCCAAGTGGAGTCAAAGGGGTGGTCGCCGGAACACGGCCGTATTCTTCAGGCATTGAGCAGGTTTTTAGCTCGGGCAGAATTTTCTGACCAACAATTTCACATTCAGATTTGTGCGGGTAGCCAGAGAAGATAAAGGCGCGGATACCCATTTTCTTGTAGCGTTCAATCTTAGTCAGCACCTGATCGACACTGCCCACCAATGCTGCACCGCAGCCAGAACGGGCGCGGCCAACACCGGTCCAAAGATTCGGTTCAGTAAAACCAAACTGGTCTGCCTGCTCACGTTGTTTAGACTGAAACGCCACGCCAAGACTCTTCGAATCCAACGCGCGTTCGCGAATCGATTGACCAAAATCGTCGTCGAGTTTCGATACCAGAGACTCAGCATATTCACGGGCTTCGGCTTCGGTATCTCGAACAATCATATGAACACGAAGACCATAGTCGAGAGTGCGGCCATGACGTTGTGCCACTTCATTCACCGCTTTCATGCGTGATTCCAACATGTCTTCGGTTTCTGGCCACATCAGGTATACGTCACAGTCTGAACCACACAATTCAAGGGCATCCGGAGAATAGCCACCGAAGTAAAGAAGTGGACCACCGTTTTGCTGATAGGGACGAACAGGATCGGCAGAAAGCGGGTCGAGTTTGTAGATTTCTCCGTCGTAGCGGATTTCATCTTGCGTCCAGGCTTGACGAAGAATATCGACCACTTCTTTTGAACGGCGGTAGCGGTATGCGCTATCGGCTTTCTCACCTGGGAAATCAGAGGAGATGACATTCAACGTCAAACGCCCTTTCATGATGTGATCAAGCGTCGCAACCGAACGGGCCAACATCGCCGGATGCACTTCTCCACAACGAATTGCTGCAAGCAAATTGATGCGCTCAGTAAGCGGCCCCATTGCGGAGGCAAACGTCAGGGTGTCTTGCCCAACCTGATACGAGGACGGGCAAAGAATGTTGCGAAAGCCCTGCTTCTCGGCAGTCAAAACGATGTCGCGTGTGTTTTCCCAACTGCTTCGCAACGCACCATCAGGCACACCCAAATAGCGATAATCGTCGCTACAAAGCGGCGCAAACCAAGATACCTCGGCTGCATCTAACCCCTCACTCGTGATAGGCACGACACTCATCTGAACTCTCCTGTTCTTTTTGCAAAAAGCCAACCAACGTTATTGTTCTTGTTGCTTTTCATCCTCATCGAAATGAAAATGATTAGTGAATGAATTGTTAATAAATGCTATAAGATTTACAAATAAAGTAAATCAATGATGAATGAATTCATTCGCTCTCTGAGCGAGGAAACAGAAATAAGCTCAGTAACCTTCTAATATATCGACGGTTATTAATTTTGAGATTTTCAGAAAATGAGTGAATCAACACGATTACCCTTGTTCATCCAGATAAGCGAGTTGTTGCGCAGAGAAATCTCGGCGGGTTATTGGTTGCCGGGAGAAAGGCTGCCTACTGAAGCGGAACTGGCAAAAAAGCTGGGCGTTGCTGTCGGCACGCTGCGCAAAGCGCTGAACGAGCTTGAACAGAATGGATTGCTGGAAAGGATTCAGGGCTCCGGCACTTACGTGAAAAACACGCCTGACAATTCGGCTGTATATCACTTTTTCCGCCTGGAGTTGAAATCCGGTGGTGGTTTGCCAAACGCCGATTTTCTAAGCGTGGAGCAACACACCAATACTTATGTGGCTTCTTTGTTGGGGTTGGAATCAAACGCGCAACTATGGCGTTTCCGCCGCTTGAGAAAACTCGACCAGCAACCTGCTGCCATGGAAGAAATTTGGATAAGCGGTGAGCACAAAGACGACATCGCCCCAAACGATCTCGTGGAATCACTGTATGTGTATTACCGCGAAAAACTTGGCTTTTGGATTTCAAAGGTGCAGGACAGCATCACGGTCGATCATGTACCGGACTGGAAGCACCAAGACTTTAGACCTGAGGTTGGCTCTGCATGCGGCTATATCGAGCGCTTGAGCTGGTCAAACCGGGATCGTATCGAGGAAGTTTCTTTCACTTGGTATGACCCGGTAAACGTGCGCTATGCAGCGCGATGGACATAACGACAACGATAGCCTCTCAGGCTACCAAACAAACGTAAGGGACGGACTGAATGACAGATCAAGTAATTCGCTACGGCATCCTCGGCTGCGGCATGATGGGACAAGAGCACATCCGGAACATTCAACTTTTAGAGAATGTAGAGATCACCGTGCTTGCCGAGCCTAACGCAGAAATGCGCAAAAAAGCACACGCGTTGGTGCCAACTGCCCGCTCGGTTGAAGGTTTGGATGAATTACTTGAAGCAAACGATATCGATGCCCTCGTTATCGCGACCCCTAACTTTCAGCATGCCGAGCAATTGCTAGGCATTATAAGCCGCAGCTCACTGCCGATCTTGATTGAGAAACCCATCTGTACGCAGATTGATGATGTTGCACGTTTGGTTGAAACTGCAAAATCCCACCCTGCACCGATTTGGGTTGCGATGGAATATCGCTACATGCCACCAATCACCTTGTTACTCGACTTGCTGGCACAAGGCGAGATTGGCCAGCGCCATCTGTTTTCAATTCGCGAGCACCGCTTTCCTTTCCTGCATAAAGTGGATGACTGGAACCGTTTCAACCACAAAACCGGCGGTACACTGGTCGAGAAATGCTGCCACTTCTTTGATTTGATGCGACTGATGGCCAACGCTAACCCTGTTCGAGTCTTTGCTTCCGGTAGTCAAGCAGTGAACCATAAAGACGAATCCTATGCCGGCGAAGCACCGGACATCCTCGATAATGCTTATGTCACCGTAGAATTCGACAACGGCACCCGCGCCAGCTTGGAGCTTTGCATGTTCGCTGAGGGCTCGCGCTATCAAGAGGAGATCAGCGTTGTCGGAGACAAAGGCAAGGTGGAATGTCTGGTTCCCGGCCCTGGCCGTTTCTGGCCGACAGACACCCTTGGCGTGCCCCCTGTCGCTCAAGTCATTTCCAGCCCACGCGATCCCAAGGGACCAAAACAAATGGAAGTGCCTGTAGACCCAACGCTTCTCGAAGCTGGTGACCATAACGGCTCCACTTTCTACCAACATCAGAAATTCCAGCGCGCTGTGTTAGGTGAGCAAGACGTAGAAGTGTCATTGGAAGATGGCTTAAAAGCCGTAGTGATTGGGCTGGCGGCGCAGGAGGCTATAAGGCTGAATCAGGTGGTGACCTTTAAAGATAATGGTCTGAGCTTTTAGGGCATGTCAAAAAATCCCCAAGAGGCAGAGCCACTTGGGGATCAGAACTGTCAGCTGTTGGACTGTAATTGATTGACGGAGTTTAGCTTTCTAAGGTCTGCTCCAGCGCTTTTTTCAATTCCAGTTCGGCTTTCTCAATCACCTGTTGAGCCTGCTCACGCTGCGCTCTACCCTCTTTCACTCGCGAAAGGGTATTGTTCAGGGTTTCGATCGTCAGCTTATTCACCGTTTCGAGTGAATCCAAATCCAGAATACCGCGTTGATAGTTTTCTGCGATTTGCTCTTCCAACACTTTCAACTTCTCAGCGTTCTGAACATACTGCTTGTTGGTGTAATCCTTAACGGCGCGTGTGACTTTTAGCGCCTTCTCTTTCTCGTAGTTTGAGATTGCGATAAGGAATTGGCGCTTCCAAAGTGGGAAGGTGTTATGAACGATATCTTGGATATCTTCCATCAGCATTTTATTGCCTTCCTGCGAAAGGCGTATTTGAGGTGCAGTTTGAATGGCTGCTAGGCGCGTTAGTTCCAAGTTGTGCACACGCTTTTCTAAACGGGCAACGGCTTGAGACGCATCACGGTATTTCTGAGCATCCAATGCATCACCGCTCTGCTCAGACTGCTGAAGCAATTCTGGTAGTACCTTTTCGTTCAGCTCATTGAGTTTGTAACGACCCGCCGCGATGTATTGCTCTAGTCCAGTCAACAAATCGAGATTATGGTCGTACAAAGTATCCAGTTGCGTAATGTCGTGCGCCAGTTTAACTTCCTGAGCTTCCAGACGGTCGGACAGTTGCTCCAACTGCCCTTTCACCGTATCAAAGCTGGCCGAAAACTTCTTAAACGAATCGAACATTTCGCCGATAAGCGGCAGTTTTGATAAGAAGCTACCTTTACCTAAGCTATCAAACTCAGCACTGTCCATGGAAGACACCATGGCATGAAGAATATCGCCCGCTTCACCACTGTCACGAACACGTACCTGATCCAGCACTTCATCAGAAAACGCCGTGATTTTCTCGAGCGCGTCTTTACCAAACGTGATGGTGGCGACGGTATCGAAGGGGTCGAAGCGGTCTGCAATTTCAATAATTTGCGGTGTCACTTCGATTTCCACCGGCTGATTCTGAGAATTGGTCAATTCAGTCATTGGATCTCCCTATCTTTTATGACAGCGTGTGGCAGGGGAATTTCTGCCATAGCTGTTCAAACTGTCGGCTAAACGCACTAACAAACCTGCGATCATCCGTAAGTGTAATGTCTTCCTGATTATATTTAGAGGCACTTCGCGTCCAGTTGAAGCTGCCGTTAATCAGCCGACATTCATCAAATATCGCAAACTTATGGTGCATATGGTACTGAGTCGTATCAATTTTGACGGCAACGCCCTGTTCTGCCAGATATTCCACATCACTGCCTTTGTCATACATCTTGTCATTATCCGTGACAATACGTACTTTCACCCCACGTTTATGGGCCTCAAGGATATGCTTGGTTATGTCGTTATCTGCTATCGTGAATACGCAAATATCAATCGTCTTTCTCGCCAGTTTCAGTTGCTCGATGATTCCAGCAGCACAGGTTCGTCCCGGCGAGAACCAGCTTGTTGCCGTTTGTGCTGTGTTGGCGTTAATCACGTTATCCAGCACCTTGATAACGCGCTCTAACCAGCGTACCAATGCTGCCGCATCTCCCTGATTAGCCAGTTCTTTCTGAACCAGCTTGAAGCTCAGATTGCGTAAGTAAGATCTGTCTTCATCACTGAGTACAGACTCTGCTAACTCAGCTTGTAACGTCCGACGTTCGCTGTCGTCGAGGCGGTAATCTTCCAGCGAGGCTTCAAGCCACGCCAACCATTTTTGTCGGTTCACTTATTCCCCTCCTTGGGAGTCGCTACCAAAGCGCGCAACGTGTTGGTTCAACATGGCGAGTTGCTGTACAACCTGGCCTGCACGATCTTCTGAATCGCCCATCATTTGCTGACGCTGATAACCGTCTGTGATTTCCTGCCAACGCGCTTTCTGCTCTGGTGTCATATCACCACGCAGTTCAGCCAACTTAAGCAAGTTTTCTTCCGTTCCTGCTGCCAGCGTCTGCGCTTCACCTTGATAGTGATCCTGCAACATGGTGTAGAGCTCATCATCTGTCATTACCGACGAAATCTTCTCCGCCAGCTTATTCATGTTCCGGTACGAGCCTTGCAGCTTAAATGGCGGCTCAACACGATACTGATCGGCAGTCGCTGCCGACTTGATATATTGCTGATTCACTCTCAAAACAGTTTGCTGAGCGGCCATTAACTTCTGAAGCGTTGAGATAATCTCATTGGATTCTGTCGCCGAATACGCATGGCTCATCTCACTGAGTGCAATACTTTCACCGTCTGCCATCCGCACAAAACGGTATAAGTCGTTCAAGTCACGGGTTGCCAGCGGCGCAAGCACAGAGTTCGACGTGAGTGAGTTTTCAATGAAGCTCAACTCAAAGGCTTGCTTCTGATCAGACAGCATGTCGCCAAGGTTATAAATGTCTGCACGGTTAGCTAGCATATCGGGTATGCGGAACGATTCACCGCTTTCTGTGTAAGGGTTACCCGCCATCACCACGGCAAATTTCTTACCGCGCATATCATAGGTCTTGGTTTTCCCTTTCCACGTTCCTTCAATTCGACGTGTACCATCACACAACGAAATAAACTTCTGGAGGAATTCAGGGTGAGTGTGCTGAATATCATCGAGGTAGAGAAGCACGTTGTTGCCCATTTCGAAGGCAAGGTTGATCTTCTCTATTTCGCGGGCAGCATTCTGATCAGGTGCATCTGCTGGGTCTAGAGATGTCGCCTGATGACCAATAGATGGGCCATTGATTTTCATGAATACGAGGCCAAGTTTGTGCGCCACGTATTCGATCAAAGTCGTTTTACCGTAACCTGGTGGGGAAATAAGTAACAGCATCCCCATCAAGTCAGTGCGTTTCTTATCGCCCAGAGTACCCATCTGTTTGGCAAAGTTATCACCAATCAGGGGCAGGTAACTCTCACTGATCAGTTTGTTTCGAACAAATGACGTCAGAGGGCGAGGCTTGAACTCGCTTAAACGGAAATCTTCTTTGGCAGAATTCAACAGCAAGGTGCGTTGGCTAAGATAGGCTTCGAACTGAGGCACGACTTTGCTTCGGTGGTACTCGTTGCGCTGGATAAAGTCATCAAGCACGATACGCAACTGCCCTTTCTCGATAAGGTCGTGTTCACCCAGCATTCCTTCCACATCCGCAACCAATGAGAAATCGACACTGCGGATAGTAAACTCTGAATAGGCTTTCAGAACGGCAATGGTTGCCGCTTCAACCACAAAAGCTTGTCCGTAGCATTTTTTATGGGTGTATGCGGTAAGCCACTGGAGATGGTCAGAATACGCTGACCCAATATCAGCACCTCCGGCTTGCCAACCCAAACTGCGGCGGAATTGAAGGTAATCTTCATAGAGGCTCAACGCGTCCTGACTGACATCAACGCTCAAATCAGACTCGCCAAGCAGGTTAACCAAGTAATCTGCCGCCTCGTCACTTTGTTCAGTCGCGAGCTCAGTCGCCAACTGTTTTTGAAGTTGCTGGTAAGCATCACCTGAGTTCAGGTGCTCTCTCAGTAGCTGCGCATTATTGGCTTGCTGGCGTAAGTTACTCAGAGTGTCAGCTTTTTGCGCCAGCACCCATCGAATCGCAGCGGAGCGCGCACTTTGACTGAAGCGTAATAAACCTGCTTGCTGATAGATAGGAAGAACCTTATCCAGAATACGCGTGGCATCATTGTCATGGATACCTTTCACATACCCCTCTTTATAGCGAGGTGCGGCGAACTTCTGTACACGTTCAGCCAGTGCATTGCCTTTTTGATCCGCATACAGCTCTTCGAGATTCAACCCATCTTGATTGTTCTCCGCGCTATGCAAAATAAGGTAAGCCAGATATTCCGCGCGGTAAACGTCATCACTTTCAGATGCCACGTCCAAGCGGGAAAAGGATTGCAGCTCAAGAAATTTTTTATCTTCAACCGCTTGATAGAAATCTGTACCTGAAATGTGAGTCGAAAGCTCCCCATCATGCTCTACGAGGCTGAGATCCAATGCCTGTTGATTCACGCTGAATCTGTGTTTGCCCAAACGCAGGACCTTCCCGCCCTGCTCAAAAATATCCTGATTATCGCGAAGGGAACGAAGGGATTGGTCTTGCAGTGATTTGAGCTTGGAATCGACGCTATCCGCTTTAACACTGTCGCCCAAGTCTCGAATAGTTTGGGAGAGCTGGTGAAGCTTGAGTACCATGGCATCGGTCGCGAAGTAGCTGTTCAAGCCTGCTACGTCGTCAAAGCGTTCCACCCGCTTTTCAATACTTGCCATGGTGACATTCGCGGCCTGCAACAGGTTCTGTACACGGCGCTGTTGTGCAGAAATGAGCTGCTGTTTGTGGTTGTCGAGCGTTGACTGGATTTCATCACGTTTGGCATAGATTTCAGCGAGGAACTGGTCAAAATCCGCAAAACGGGATTCCAGCTTATCTAGTTGTCCCACCAGCTTGGCGAGTTGGTTGTCACACTCATCTGGTGTTGACGCCTGCTCCATCGCGCTGCTGACGGATTGGCTAAGCAGCTTAAACTGGGCGCTGAATTCCGCCTGCGCTTCTTCGCTCTGTAACCCCTGAGATTTAGAACGCAGCTTGGCCGATACCGTATTCAGCATCGATGAGACTTCGGTCGTCAAATCCAGAATGCGCGTTGCCTGAGTAGGATCGTCCGTTTCGATGTCTGTGACTTCTTCCGTCACTAACTGGAGTTCGTTGCGGAGCGTGTCGACCTGCTCTTGCAGCTTCTGGATTTCAGCCGTTTTATCTACCGTTTCCAGCTGTTCTTCAATCGTCAGAATTTGCTTCTTAAACGGCACGTACGCCTTTTCTTCCTGAAGCAGGTTGAGCAATTGAAGATTTAAGCTTTCGCGCTGTTCCTGTAATTGTGTTTGCAGTTCATCGACTCGGGCTTCATCAATGTAGTGTTGCTGGCGAAGCGCCATGACAGTACCAACCTGACCTTTCACTTCGGCCAAGAGGCTGAGCAAGGTATTCGCTTGCTCTTTTGGTGCGAGTTTAATTTTACCAATGAGGTCAGAGACAATGGTCTGCTGCGCTTCAATGCTTTGCGCGGCGTGCTGCTGTAGTTGCTGTACCTTGGCAAATTCATCAATGATTTTGTCTGCGGTGCCCATCAACTCATTGATGGCAGAGCCAATACCCAAGGCATATTCATGACCTAGCCAAGTGTAATGGTCGAGCGTTGACTGACATTGCTTCAACAGCATTTCATAGGCTGCTTGTGTGACTTCTTCTGTCTGGGCTAACTGACAAATCGACAGTACAGAAGAAAGCGCCCTAACCAGTTCCGCATTACCCAGATTGAACAGCGGGCTGCTGCCATCTGACTGAGCATTCACACTTGCGTAGTGCTCTGGTGTTGAAAACGGTGTATCCCAGATGCGTAAGGGATGAATCGTCGACGCTTCTGCGTTTTCAGAAAGCTGAAACACAAGAAAGCGACCATCTGGATACAGGCTATAACCATGGCTTTCCATGGGAGCTTCAAATTTCTTTTCGATCAGGTTGTAGGTATAGGCGACGTAATAGCCATCAACCGCGTTGAAGAAGAAATACAGAATATCTTCACCGTTAGGTGACACGATTTTCTGGAAGAACTTCAAGTGACCGGATGGGAAATCAAACTGTTTACGCTCGCCATTAGCAAGGACATATCCGTTTGCATACAGCACACCGTGATCTTCCGGCAACGCTTTAGCACTGACGCCCAATGCATCAGCACGGGTGACCGACTGATTCAGCGGATTGTAGAGAAAATAGCGGCTGTGTTTTTCACGGTTGGGCTTAACGCGAAGGGCGATTAAATCGCCGACAAAGGCATAATCGATTTGCGCATCTGCCACACTTTGGTGCGCATCTTCAACTTCTTCGCGATAGATTCCCTTGCCTTCGGATGTATTGTCCTCAACCTTAATGGTCAGGTCACCACCCACACACTCCACAAACAGCTTGTCGCGAATAGACACATGCGGGTGTTCTCCCAGCACGTGGTCATCACGGTTTGTCGCAATCCAATCAAAGTCGTGTTGAACAGTGCTCTCCAGCGATTCATGCCCATAGGAATCCATGTACTCCACGGCATCTGTTTTTAGCTGGAAGCGAAACACTTTACGGTCTTCGGGACGGCTACCTATCTGAAAAGCGATATAAAGAATGCTTTCTTGACGGGAGATTTGGGAAAGGCGCGCATCACGATAGTAGGTGAACAGCTCAGTGAACTCGTGAACAAAACGCTGATCACTGAGAAAGCTCTTTTCAATGGGTAGTGGCTCCACACGGAACGTACCGTCATTTTCGTGCAGCTGATAAAGGCCAAACACATCATCCAGTGATGGCGATGCCTTCATACCGACCTGTACGTGGTAACCAAACAATAGCTGTTGGTTAACTTGCGCCATGTCGATGGGAATACATTTCGCATCGGTCTGCACATTGGCTTTGCCGACGAGCTTGAGTTCCTGACCACCAAATACGGTCTGGCGAGTTTGATTGAATGACTGAGAAAGAGATTTTAGCTGGTTGCCCTGTTGGGACAGGCGGGATTTGAGAACTTCATATGCACCACCTTCACTCACAGCTTTTTGAGTCGACTCTGACATGCTAATACCTATTCATCCCGCCTCCAATGAGGCGGGATTCTGTGAGAGTAATTGAGGGTGTTACGAGTTTTTGTCTGACGATGGCTCCAGTGTGCCTTGCAGTTTCTTCAGAAGCTCAGTCGCACCACCTTGCGAGTTCAGCAAGCTCGCCAAGGCGACGTTGCTTAAATCACTGCTCTTCAGGTCCGTGTTTTCCAAAATCGCTTTCAGATCTTCCGGCAAGCTACGCTCACCATCAACGTACTCAGAAACCAATGGGTTCAGCACCTTAGACTGCTCAAATTTCGCATCAACGGCTGAAGCATCCATGATGGTACGGCGGATCTGCTCCATGCCTTCACCGCCAAACAGACGGATATCTGCTTTCGCCAGCGCTTCTGCCAATGCCTGCGCGTTCGCGCTAACCACGGTTTTCTGCGCTTCGATGCGGGCGATTTCCAGCTCTTTGTCTTGCTGGAGTTGCATAACCCACTTGTCGTGTTCGCGCGTGTGGTCATCATACTGTTGAGCAGCTTCAAAACGCGCAGTTTGAGATTCTGCTTCCGCCAAGCCTTTCGCACGCAGTGCTTGCGCTTCTGCCTCACCTGCACTTTGCAGAGCAAAGGCTTCGGCTTCACCAGTTTCTTTAATCGCTTGCGCACGCTCGCGGTCAACTTCCACTTCTGCCAGACCCGTTGCGCTGATCATTTCTTTCTCAGCTTGAGCCATGCGCTCTTTCGCCGCTGCCTCACGCTCTTTCGCCACATACTCGGCTTCTGCACGTTTTGTCGTCACGATTTGGTCGGCTTCTGCTTCTCGCGTCTTCACTGCCAATGCATTTTCTGCATCACGCGTCTTCACTTTCAGCTCTGCTTCGTTTTCAATCAGCAAGCGTTCTGCACGCTCTTTCGCCGCTTCTTTCTCTGTACGTGCCGCCACCAGCGATTCAAGCTGCTTGGCTTCTGCAGCGGCTTCTGCTTCAACCAAACGGACACGTTTTTCACGGGCAACACGCTCGTTAACACGCAGGTTTTCTGTCTCTTCTTCTTCGCGGGCAATCTTGCGTTCAATTTCTACGCGTTGTGAACGTGTTTCAGAGACCGATTTCAACGCTTCTTCCACCGTGGTCTCTTTCTGCATTTCACGTTCAGCGACTTCTGATGCCGTGCGTACTTTTTCAGTTTCGACTGAACGGTTGAGCTCTTCTTGCTGGATAGCGACCTGACGCTGGTTGGCGATACGCGTCATTTCTACTTCCATTTCCACACTTTCGCGTTTCTTGGCAACCTCTTCTTGAGTTTCCAGCTTTGCTAGTTGCGTAACGCGTTCATATTCTTCACGTTTCTCTGAAGCTAGCGCCTCTTCCTGCGCTTTGATAATGTCTACTTCGCGCTGGGTGCGGGCTATAGACTCCTGCTCTTGCTTGTCGAGTTGCAAACGGTTTGCTTCCGCTTCGACGTTTTTCTTTTTCATCGTTGTACGCTCATCCTGACGGATAGCGTTGGTTTCCGTGTTTTTCTGCGCGGTAATCATCGAAATCTTGCGGATACCTTCAACATCAAGAATGTTGTCAGGGCTGTGTGCATCGAGCGCCGTCTGATCGACTTTGTCGATGACCACGTCGTAAATTTTGAAGCCATCCATTTCACTGCCGATGACATCAACAACCGCATCACGGAAAGCGCGGCGGTTGGTCAGCAGTTCTTCAAATTCGAACTGCTTTACTGCCGTTTTTAGGGCTTCTGAGAATTTTGGCTGGAAGTGCTCTTTGAGGCGATCAAGGTTCGAAGCTTCATGTGCCGTGAAGAGTTTTGCTACACGGATGATGTCATCTTCTTCATGGTTTACCCCGATATAGAAATCCACTTTCAGGTCTGCGCGGATATTGTCACGACAATGCAAACCTTCATATTCCTCACCTTCCTGATCTTTGCGGCCACTGCGGATGACAGAAATCTTTTTACGGGTGATATCCATGTATTCAAATTGGTTTACGATCGGCCAGACAAAAGTACCTGTCAGAGATGCTCGTGTACGATGTAGACCATTAACGATCAACGCGTCACCTTCACCACGCACTTTCTTATAACGGGATGTGATGAAAATCATCACAATGAGGAAAACAGCTATGCCACTGGCGATAAAAATAATGCTTGGGGAAATTTCCATTTCCTACTCCTGATAATTATTCCATTAAGCTTTTTTTGCTACGACGTAGCGGTCTGAAGCATCATCTTTGTAAACAATGATCACTTCATCTCCATATTGAATCGAACTGTCGTCCTGCAGCATTGCATCGAGCAGAAATTCATTTCCTTCATGCAAAACGACGACTTCACCTTTTTCCCTGTTAACAACATTGCTATGAACACGGCCCTTTAAGCCAATAAATTCCACCTTCGCAAACGTTTTTTTACGGTCGAACAATGGAGCCAAAGGCTTCAATAGCCAGGCTGATATCGCCAGAGAAATGTAAGCAACAATAGGAATAGAGATGATATTTGCAACCAAGAGTATCGGGCCGGAAATAAAACCTTGAGCGATATCGGATGCATAAAACGAAAGAACGGTTGCCACGAAAAACGAGACGCATAAAGCAACCATTAGAGGAACTTTTGAAAGGACTTGCGGAAGGAGAAGGCCTGAACCAGGCAGATTATCAAGATCGAATAGATCGATATCCGCGGTAAAACCTTCCACTACGTTGAAGACTAAATCGACCAGCATAATGAGAAAGAACACCACAAACGGAACAAAGAACACGCTTGTAGGGAACGTCATCAACATACCCAGAAATTCACCAACTGCCATTTATACTTCTCTAAACAAAGTGTTATATGATTTTTTAGTTTTTACTTTGACGTCTAATTGCTTAAACAAGCTTGTCCAGACTAACCTGAATTGGACACGTTTGAAGCAGTATCGTGTTCTTATATGATTCGGTTCAAATAAACGCTTCAAAATTCCATCCAGCATACAATTGTCACCAGATTAAGAATCCGCTGATGTGAATTAACTTACTAATATACTTAAGTTAGATGTATTGAAAGTTTAGATATCAAAGCAAAAACAACACCTCACAACCTTGTTTCCAGAATCACACCTACCGCAGTGCTCAAAGACAAGTGTAAATTTACGCAAATGATAATCGTTATCATTGAATTATTATTAAAGGCGACGTATTTTAGGGTGAAGTAAAGTAGTCAGAGAAGAATAATGAAGAAACCGAACCCGATTCAGCTTACTGTCGAAGCAAGCACAGCCATTACTCCCAATATGCAGCGTATCGTGATGCATGGTGAAGGACTTTCCCGCTTTCCTGCCAACTGCGAAGGCGGATATATTAAGTTAATGTTTGCGCCGGATGGCAGCACAGATCTGAGTTCACTTCCAGCGGGCGAAAGGCCTGTTATGCGCACCTACACTATCCGCGAGTTGGATTTCAGCACACACACGATCACAGTAGACTTTGTCCGCCATAAGGTTGATGACTGTGGTTGTGGCCATGCCGCTCGTTGGGCAATGAACGCCAAAGTTGGCGATACCATGACGATTGCTGGCCCTGGCACCATTCAGGAAATCAACAAAGAAGCCGATTGGTTTTTTATGGCTGCCGATATGACCGCCCTTCCTGCACTGTCTGTCAAAATTGCATCGCTACCTCAACATGCAAAAGGCCACGCGGTGATTGAAGTGCTTTCTCAAGACGATATTCAGCCGATTAAAGCCCCAGAGGGTATGCAAATCGACTGGCTGGTTAAAGGCGAAAAAACGCTGGCAGAGCAAGTTCAGGAAAAAGAATGGCTGGATGGCAACGCCGCCATCTGGTGTGCTTGTGAATTCGATTCTATGCGCTCGCTACGCCAATATTTCCGAAATGAAAGAAACGTCGAGCGAGACAATATTTACATCAGCAGCTATTGGAAAAACGGCGTAACTGAAGAAGGCCACAAAGTGATCAAGCAGAAGGATGCTGAGGCTATTGCTTAAAGAGCATCTTCGTTTATCTAAAATGCCGCGTTATTACGCGGCATTTTAGTTTTACCCTATACCCAACTAACCCGCTTTGAGCTTATATTCCTCAGCCAGCATTTCCGCCGCTTTTTCAGCGATGGGGTTCAACAACCCACTTCCCTGTGCTGCAAACAGGCTCTGCTTCATGTCGCGCGACCAGAAGCGGCGAACGTGGGAAGCGACTTCGTCGACCGTCTCTTGCTCGGTTCTGCCATGCTCAAGGTTGTCAGCGATTTGGTTCGCCATCGCATAAAGGCGTTCGTTACGATGAAGTTCACCGTCCATGTTCACTCCTGCTTAATCGCTGCTGTCTTGTATCGCCGCAGATAAATGAGCTTGTTGTTGTTCGTCGAACTCACGGAAACGTTGTTGCCAATCCGCCTGTTCCACTGCCACTTTCACCTGCACCGCCGTCACTTTGTATTCAGGGCAGTTTGTTGCCCAATCTGAGTTTTCCGTGGTGATCACATTGGTACCGGAAACCGGGTGATGGAAGGTGGTGTAAACCACGCCCGGTTGCATGCGATTGCTAATTTTCGCAGGCAAGGTAATCTCACCCGCGCGGCTAGCAATCCGGACTGGAGAGCCATCTGTAACACCGCGATCTTCCGCATCCAAAGGATGAATTTCCAATACGTCTTCCTTATGCCATTGGCTGTTGTCGGTACGACGTGTCTGAGCACCGACATTGTATTGCGATAGGATACGCCCAGTCGTCAGCAACAATGGGAAGCGTTTATTCACCTTCTCTTCTGTCGCCACGTATTCGGTCACCACAAAGCTGCCTTTGCCTTTCACAAATCCGCCGATATGCATAGTTGGGGTTCCCAATGGCGCTTCATCATTACATGGCCACTGGATGGAGCCCAGCTCATCCAGTTTTTCGTAGCTGACACCATGGAAAGTCGGCGTCAGCTTGGCGATTTCATCCATGATTTCGGAAGGATGCTTGTAATGCATCTCGTAGCCAAGGGCGTTGGCGAGATCCATGGTCGCTTCCCAGTCGGCTTTACCCGAAAGCGGAGCCATCACTTTACGCACTGGCGAGATACGGCGCTCCGCATTGGTGAAGGTACCGTCTTTCTCTAAGAAGCTGGCACCAGGCAGGAATACATGCGCAAACTTCGCCGTTTCGTTGAGGAAGATATCCTGAACGATCAGGCATTCCAACGATGTCAGCGCTGCTTCAACGTGTTGGGTATTCGGATCAGATTGGGCGATGTCTTCACCCTGCACATACATGCCTTTAAACCGACCTGCGATGGCAGCATCGAACATGTTGGGAATGCGAAGCCCAGGTTCATCATCAATCGGCACGCCCCATTCACCCTCAAACAACGCACGTACTTCTGGGTCTGACACATGACGATAACCCGGCAACTCATGCGGGAACGAGCCCATATCACAACTGCCTTGCACATTGTTCTGACCGCGCAGTGGGTTCACGCCCACCCCTTCACGACCGACGTTACCTGTCGCCATCGCAAGGTTGGCAATCGCCATCACGGCCGAACTGCCTTGGCTGTGCTCTGTCACACCAAGGCCATAGTAAATGGCACCGTTTCCGGCTTTGGCGTACATACGTGCGGCTTCCCGGATCAGCATGGCAGGAACGCCTGTGGCGCTTTCCATCGCTTCCGGTGAATGATGTTCATCGGCAATAAAGTCGCGCCATTTTTTGTACGCTGCCATGTCGCAACGCGCTTCAATGTACGACGTATCTTCCAAGCCTTCATTGATGATGACGTGTGCCAACGCATTCAACACGGCAACATTGGTTCCCGGACGCAGTTGAAGATGGTATTGGGCACGGACATGCGCCGCGTTGACCAGATCAATTTCGCGCGGGTCGATAACTATCAGTTTTGCGCCACTGCGAAGGCGACGTTTGAGCTGGGATGCGAACACCGGATGACCATCGGTTGGGTTGGCCCCGATAACAATAATCGCATCGGCTTTTTGCACTGATTCGAACGTCTGTGTACCTGCCGATTCGCCCAACGTGGTTTTCAGACCATAACCCGTCGGAGAGTGACAGACACGGGCGCAGGTATCCACGTTGTTGGTACCAAAGCCTGCGCGAACCAGTTTTTGCACCAGATAGGTTTCTTCGTTGGTACAGCGGGAAGAGGTGATCCCACCCAGCGCATTCGCGCCGTGTTTATCGCGGATCGCTTTGATCTTGTCTGCGGCAAAGCCAATCGCTTCTTCCCAACTTACCTTGCGCCAAGGTTCATCAATAGAGTCGCGGATCATCGGGTCGGTCACACGATCTTTGTGGGTCGCATAGCCAAAGGCAAAACGCCCTTTCACACAAGAATGCCCCTGATTTGCTTTGCCGTCTTTGTGCGGCACCATTCGGATCAATTCATCACCGCGCATTTCGGCACGGAATGAACAACCAACCCCGCAATAGGCACACGTCGTCACGCGATAATGGCTCGGGGTACCCAGTTCTATCACACTGTTTTCTGTCAACGCAGCCGTCGGACAGGCTTGTACGCAAGCACCACAGGACACGCATTCAGAATCCATAAACGATTCAGACCCAGCAACGATACGGGATTCAAAACCCCGACTTTCCACCGTCAATGCGTGTTGACCCTGAATCTCTTCACAGGCACGCACACATCGGGAACAGACAATGCATTTGCTGGTATCAAAGGTGAAGTAAGGATTGGAGGTGTCCTTTTCCATGTTTAGGTGGTTGTTACCTTCGAATCCGTAGCGCACGTCACGAAGACCAACTGCCCCCGCCATGTCTTGCAATTCACAGTCGCCATTCACCGCACAGGTCAAACAATCCAGTGGATGGTCTGAAATATATAACTCCATAACGTTACGGCGTAACTTGCGCAGCGCTTCATTTTGTGTGGTGACCACCATGCCTTCAGCAACGGGTGTGGTGCAGGCGGCGGGTTTTCCGCGCATTCCTTCAATTTCCACCACACACATACGGCATGAGCCAAACGCTTCGAGTGAATCAGTGGCACACAATTTTGGAATTTGAATATTCAGCATGGTAGACGCATGCATGACCGACGTGCCCTCTGGCACAGAGATTGGCCAGCCATCAATGGTCAGTGAGATTTGCTTAACGTCTTCGCCTTTAACAGCAGGCGTACCGAAGTCTTTGCTGCCTTGCTCAATGGGAATATAGAACTCAACCATTGTCTTCTCCTCAACGGCTTACTTGCCGCCACTGTTCACTTGGGCACCCGCGTCCTTCGCGAGCCCGAAATCTTCTGGAAAGTGCTTCAATGCGCTTTTCACCGGAAACGGCGTCATCCCACCCATGGCACAGAGCGAGCCCTGCTCCATGGTCTCGCAGAGATCATCCAGCAGCTCTTTACGTTCCAGCTTGTCATCGCCTTGCGCATCCAGCAGTTGGTCAATCACTTCCGCACCGCGGACTGCACCAATACGACAAGGCGTGCATTTCCCGCAGGATTCCAGCTCGCAGAATTCCATCGCAAAACGCGCCATCTGGCTCATGTCGGTTTGATTGTCGAACGCGACAATGCCGCCGTGGCCAAGCATGGCACCACGTGCAGCGAGATGTTCGTAATCCAGATCCGTATCCCAGTCATGTTCAGCAATGTAAGCGCCAAGTGGCCCCCCAATTTGCACGGCTTTGAGAGGTTTTCCTGTCTTACTGCCGCCACCGAAGTCAAACAAGAGTTCCCGAATCGTCACGCCAAAAGCCAACTCAAACAGACCGGGACGTTTCACATTCCCCGCCAGTTGGATTGGCATGGTGCCGAGGGATCGGCCCTGACCAAAGTCTTTGTAGTAATCCGCCCCTTTGGACAGGATGATAGGCACCGAAGCCAGCGAAATAACGTTATTGATGACGGTGGGTTTGCCAAATAAGCCTTCAATGGCCGGCAGCGGCGGCTTGCTTCTTACCAATCCACGTTTGCCTTCCAAGCTTTCCATCAGTGAGGTTTCTTCACCGCAGATATATGCCCCGGCGCCCATCCGAAGCTCTAAATCGAAATGTTTGCCGCTGCCGCAAATATCCACCCCGAGATAGCCCGCCGCATAAGCCTTTTCTATCGCTTGGATGAAGATCTTACAGGCATTCGGATACTCAGATCGGGTATAGACATATCCCTGTGTGGCTCCGACAGCGATGGCGCAAATGATCATCCCTTCAATCAGGGTGAACGGGTCGCCTTCCATCAGCATACGGTCGGCAAAAGTCCCGGAATCACCTTCATCTGCATTACAAATCACATACTTTTGACCCGCAGGTTGATCTGAAACGGTTTGCCACTTAATACCCGTCGGGAACGCCGCACCACCGCGACCACGCAGGCCAGAGGTTTTTACTTCGTCGAGAATCTGTTGGGTGCTCATACCCAGCGCTTTTTTCAGCCCGACGAACCCGCCTTTGCTGCGGTAATCTTCAACATCTAACGGGTCAACAAACCCAACACGTTCGAACGTCAGCCGTTGTTGTTTTTTCAGCCAGGGAATTTCCGTGGTCAGCCCTAAACAGAGTGCGTGCTCCAACGCTGCGCTACCCGCTTCATCTGGCGCAAAGAAACGGAGTGCTAATAGGGAATCCACGTCATCTTCGAAAACCGGACCAAAGGCCACACGGCCTTGTTCTGATTCCACTTCAATCATGGGTTCGAGCCAGAACAAGCCGTGGGAACCGTTACGGACAATAGTCAAAGATTCGCCCATGGTGACGGCACTATGAGCCAAACGTTGAGCGACTTTCTCAGCGCCACGGGAAACAGAAGAAGAGTCGAGGGGAACATAAATGCGATAACTCATGGCGCTTTCACCTCGATCACTTGGGTGAGCAACGAATCGACAAGGTTGTCGAATGCCTCATCGTTCATTTCACCGTGGATATCATCACCGACTCTCACACACGGCGAGTACATGCAGTTGCCCAGACAGTAAACGGGTTCGAGAGTGAAGTTGTTATCTTTAGTCGTTTCATGAAAGCCAATACCCAGCCTTGAGGCGGCGTGCTTTTCAAGAGCACGCGAGCCCATCGACTGACAAGATTCAGCGCGGCAAATTTGAATGACATGTCCGCCCGGTGGCTGATTGCGGAACTCATGGTAAAAGCTGATCACGCCATGCACATCGGCATTGGACAAATTCAGTCCGTGCGCAATCATCGGCACTGATGCCGGAGGCACATAACTCAACTGATGTTGAATGTGGTGTAACACTGGCAACAACGCGCCCGGCTTGGCTTTAAGCGAATTGATCGCTTCCGCCACGACCGCGCGCTCTTGCTCCGTCAAAGCGCTACGCTGACCTTGGTTTTCCATTGGCTTTCCTTGCTTTCCAATCAATCACAACTGCCTGTCTACGCACACAGACTTGATCTAAGTGTAGAGCCATTCCACCTCCTTCCTGTTCCCGAATTGAGACCCGAAACAGCGGTAATGCGACGTGCGGGATAGTATGAGCATGGTCAAAACTGGCTGGTTTTTATACAAATTTTTTCTATGCCGTCACACAATGATTAATTGTTGCTCAACAGTAATTGACAGTTTACTCACCTCATTTAAAACTAACATTTGTTTAACAACCAAACAGGTGTTAAGTGTCATGACGTCGCGCGAAGATGAAATTCTCCAATTGATCAAAGATGATCCCTTCATCCAGCAACAGAGTATTGCCGACAAGCTGAATATCAGTCGCTCTGCGGTCGCTGTGCATATTATGAACATGACGCGGAAAGGCGTGATTCGTGGAAAAGGCTATATTGTTGACCGTCCACAGTATGTGGTCGTGATTGGCGGCACCAATATGGACATTCTGGGTCAGCCGGAAGTGGCGATGGTCGAGCGTGATTCCAACCCCGGAAAAATCACGGGTTCGGCCGGCGGTGTAGGTCGGAATATTGCAGAAAACCTGGCGAGATTAGGCGTCGACACTAAATTGATTTCAGTGGTTGGGGATGATGCCTACGGCAATGTGGTACTGGAAGCTACGCGCAAGGCGGGCGTGGACGTTAAAGCAGTCAGTCAGCTTACCGGACAGACCACATCCACCTATCTTTCTCTACTGGATGCCCATGGAGATATGCTGGCTGCAGTGTCAGACATGTCGATTCTCGATCACCTGAATATTGGGCTACTCGCCCAACATACTGATCTTATCCAACACGCTGCGGCGATTATCATCGATACCAACCTCAACGACGATGTTCTCGCTTACCTGTTTAGTAAGTTTCACGATCAAGTCATCTATTTGGATACGGTGTCGACGGCGAAATCCATCAAAGCCAAACCGTATCTCAAACATATCCACACACTCAAACCGAACCTGTTGGAAGCGGAGACCATTTCTGGTTTACCGCTGAATTCCGATGAGGATATCGACGACATTGCAGACTGGTTCATTCAACAAGGCATCACCCGCTTGTTCCTGAGCCTTGGCGCCGATGGCATCCTCTAT
The DNA here is from genome assembly GCF_000973155.1 of Grimontia sp. AD028. Taxonomy (NCBI): domain Bacteria; kingdom Pseudomonadati; phylum Pseudomonadota; class Gammaproteobacteria; order Vibrionales; family Vibrionaceae; genus Grimontia; species Grimontia sp. AD028. The sequence continues at coordinate 30,745 of NZ_LASY01000075.1, forward strand.
CGCTCGGCAGAAGACACCGCCTTAATCCGTCCGTCCAAAGTCAATGTGGTCAATGCCAATGGCGCAGGAGATGCCTTTCTCGCCGGATTGGTGTACGGACAAATGAATAATCTGACTGACGCAGAATCCTGCCGCTTTGCGCTCGGCTGCGCCATGTTAACGATGGAGCACATGCAAACCATCAACCCAACCATTACCGAATTGATGGTGCTACAGCGCCTAGAGGAAGCCTTATGTTAAACCCCTATCTCGACATTCACCCGGACGTTCAGCAAGCCTTGTCAGAAGGCAAACCTGTTGTCGCGTTGGAATCCACCATCATTTCCCACGGTATGCCTTATCCGGAAAATGTGGAAACTGCCCTACGCGTTGAAAAGGCGGTGCGTGATAACGGGGCAATTCCTGCCACTATCGCGATCCTCAAAGGCCGTTTAAAAGTGGGGCTCAGCGAAGAAGAAATCACGTATCTAGGGCAGCAAGGTCAGTCAGCGATCAAAACCAGCCGCCGCGATATTCCTTTCATTGTCGCAAACAAAGCAGACGGCGCAACCACGGTCGCATCCACGATGATTTTGGCCGATATGGCAGGCATCCGTGTGTTTGCCACGGGGGGTATTGGTGGCGTTCACAGAGGTGCCGAAACCAGTTTTGATATCTCTGCGGATTTGGAAGAATTGGCAGAAACGAAGGTCGCCGTTGTGTGCGCGGGAATTAAGTCCATTCTCGATTTAGGACTGACACTTGAGTATCTCGAAACCAAAGGTGTTCCCGTGATTGGCTATGGCACAGAAACGCTGCCTGCGTTTTATACACGTGAAAGTCAGTTTGGTGTCGACTACCGAATCGACAGTCCTGAGTTGATCGCGGCGGCACTGAAAGCGAAGTGGGAAATGAAACTTAAAGGCGGCGCAGTGATTGCTAACCCTGTACCTGAAGAACACGCTCTGAAGAACGAAGAAATCGATAGCGTCATTGAAGCTGCGATTACAGAAATGGATGCCAAAGGCATAAAAGGTAAGGATTCCACACCATTTTTGTTGGCAAAAGTAGCCGAAAAGACCGCAGGAAACAGCCTAAAAGCCAACATTGCATTGGTACTTAACAATGCAGCGCTCGCCGCTAAGATTGCAGTTGCATACAGCGATTAACACTCACTCTCAATAATAACCTCGAATTTCATTACACCTCTAAACACCTTGAGTGCCGGAAATTCGGCCTCAAGGTGTCCGTTTTTATAAGAAATCTTCGTTCCTTTTGTCTTAAAACAGAGCATTTAGCACATGACATCTGTGTTTCAAATAAATTAATTTTACTTTTTTTTAACATTGTCCTACCCATAGGGGAGAAGCTGCGTTCTGGACTGCGCCAATCTCTAAGAGCTGTAACTAAATTAAACAAGGACGGTTTAAAACAAACCGAGAATGGAGAGGTTCCTATGGGCACAGTATCCTCACTACGCCAAACAGTTAACATCGGTTTCTATCTGTGTGACCGCTTTACCATGCTAGCGATGGCTTCTGCGATTGAAGTATTGCGCATGGCAAACCAGTTGTCAGGCGAGACCTTGTACCGCTGGCACACACTGAGCGAAGATGGCAAAGCGGTATCAGCCAGTGATTCGCTACAGATAGGTGTCGATGAAGGCATCCCTTCTCAGCAAGCTTTGGACATCGTGATTATTTGTGGTGGCTTAGATATTGAAAAGGCAGCCAATCCAAAGTTGCTGAATTGGCTGGGCTCACTGGATAGAAAGCAAGTGACCATTGGTGCTATCTGTACGGGCAGCTATCTCTTGGCGAAAGCCGGTATCATGCAGAACAAAGCCTGCTCTATCCACTGGGAATACCTCGCTGGTTTTCAGGAGGCTTTCCCCACCGTCCGTGTCAGCAACAAACTTTTCTCTCTTGACGAGAAGCGCATGACAAGTGCGGGCGGAACTGCACCGATGGATATGATGCTCAATATGGTCACGAAAGAGCACGGCAACAAACTGAGTGCTGCCATTTCTGAAATGTTCATGTGCGAACGTGTAAGAAATACAGAAGACGTTCAGAAAATACCGTTGAGAAACCTTATCGGCACTGCGCAACCTAAGTTGCTCGAAACCGTATCCTTAATGGAAGCCAATCTCGAAGAGCCTTTCTGCATCGACGAACTCGCTGGTCTCGTACAGCTCTCGCGTCGTCAACTCGAAAGACTGTTCCAACGACATATTCAGTGTTCGCCTTCACGTTACTATCTGCACCTCAGGCTCAGTCGGGCCAAACAACTTCTGATCCAGACCAATCTCTCGATCATCGAAATCTCGATTGCCTGCGGGTTTGTATCCACACCCCACTTCTCCAAATGCTACAGAGATTACTACGGCATTCCGCCAAGAGAAGAGCGTGTAGGCATGCGCCAAGACCAAGAGCCGACACTCGGCAGTGTCAGCTTAGAGAGCGCACAAATAGCCAGCTAAACGTTGAATATCTTCCAAAACATCAGCCCCGGAATTTCCGGGGCTTTTTTTCTCCGGCAGGATCTGCCATCTCATCTGCTGGAATAAAGTGTTCAATTTTTGTTCAACGTCAATTTCGCAGTACCTGATCTTCTTTTATGTGCCGATAATCTAGACGATCCTGACATTTCGATAAGAAGCGAGACACATAACGAAACCTGTTTCGCCGCATACAAATTTGAGGAAAAAATAAAGCCTGCCGTGTTTAACTACCCCTGCTTAACCCGCGTACTTTTTAAGCAGACGGCTTCATCCCAAGATGACGTTTGTATTAATTCAACGTTACCCAAAGGGTTATCCACCGTTTCTGTGGGTAACTTTCTTCGCGACACGTAATAGATTGAGTTTATGTGATTAAATCCTGACCTCGCAATTTATGCGACTGAGGACAAAATTTTCCCCCAAACATTCTTTTGTCATCTCAATGACATATAACCTGCCTAAATCATCGTACAAGAAAGGAGTCATAGGATGAGTACTATTGTGGTTACAGGCGCTGCGCGCGGAATAGGCTTGGAGCTAGTGAAAACTTATCTTGCGAAAGGCGATAAAGTGGTCGCGACCTATCGCACACCAGAGCCACCCGTTGCACTGACTCAGTTGCAAGGGACTGGTCAATTAACGCTTCACCCTCTGGAAGTGACCGACTCACAAAGCATCACAGCGTTTGCTGCTTCACTTGCAGACACTCATATTGATGTCTTGGTGAACAACGCAGGTGTTATTGGTCCTGACCATCAGAGTTACAGCGACATGGACGTTGAAGGATGGAAACAAACCTTTGAGATAAACACCATCGCTCCTTTGATGGTTACTAACGCTCTGCTCAGCAACTTAAAGAAAAGCCCTTCACCTAAAGTCCTGACTATTTCAAGCCAGATGGGAGCTTTGAACCGAGAGTCCACCGGGATGTTGGCTTACCGAAGTTCTAAAGCAGCCGTGAACAAAGTTATGCAAGTGCTGGCGTTAGAGCTGAAAGCAGAGGGCATTATTGTGTGTCCGGTACATCCAGGATGGGTGAAAACCGATATGGGTGGTGATGAAGCCGACATCACGGTGCAAGAGAGCGCAGAAGGTATTGTAAAACTCTCCCAGTCACTGACAATGAAAGACAGCGGCAAATTTTTCACTTGGGAAGGTTATGAACACGCTTGGTAAGCACATTGAATATCTCTGGCTGGATACAGACTCAAAGCATTATCAACAGGCTTTGAGCCTTCGTTACGCCTTGTTTTTCGAAGAGCCAGGCCTACCTTGGGAAGTTTTATTTGATACCGATGAAGATAACAGCCGGCATCTCGCGGCTATCTGTGACGGGGAATTGCTGGCTTATGGCCGGTTGACCAAACGGGATGATTCAACCGTGCAGATATCACAAATGGTAGTTTCACCAGACCATCAGCGCAAAGGGTTGGGAGAGGCCATTCTTAGCCGACTGGTTGCCCACGCTAAAAAGCACTTAACAAAACATATTATTTTAAGTGCGCGCCTGCATGCAATTCCGCTTTATGAAAAGTTGGGGTTTAATAAAATGGGCGACGTGTATACCTCACCAAAAACTGGCATTAAACATATTAAAATGAAATTAGTACTATGAAGGGCTGAATGAATCAGCCCTTTTATTTAACGCAACATCATGAAATTTAATTAAGCAATCACTTCTTCTTTGTTTTCAATAGAAGAAGGTGAACCGCCATTGATTGCAATGGACTTAGCTTTCATTGCTTCAGGAATCACTTTCAGAAGGTTAATCTTCAGCAGACCATTTTCCAGATCTGCACCGGTGACCTCAACATAGTCAGCCAGGTTGAACTTACGCTCGAAAGTACGGTTTGCAATGCCTTGGTACAGGTAGTTTTTACCTTCTACCTTCTCTTTTTCACCACGGATTGTCAGCACTCCACGCTCAACGTTAATGTGAAGCTCTTCCTGAGTGAAGCCGGCTACTGCAAGCGTTATTGCGTACTTGCTGTCTTCAAGCGATTCAATGTTATATGGAGGGTAACCCGCTGCTGCGCTTTCTGCGCGGAACGCGTTATCCAGTAAATTAGCAAAGCGGTCAAAGCCGACGCTATTACGGTATAGTGGGGTCAAGTCGATAGTTTTCATCATATATCCTCCAATGAAGCGATATTAAATTTAGTTAAATGATTTATCCGAGAGGCCGCACGAATATCGCCACAACCTCTACACCACTATATTTGGAGATGGACTAAAACACTTTCAAGGGTAAAAAGAGAAAAAATTTTTATTTTCTTTTAAATCTTTGATTATTAGGTGATGGAGTTTTGAAATGTAGACCATTTGTTAATGGCAAATTAGAACCGCCAATAATTATATATTGGGGCGATATAGGAAAGTTCAAGGCATGGGATATAAAAAATTAGTAGCTAATATTTTTGTTGTCGATAAGAAGGTTATCTTCCACGAATGTCTTACGGTCTTTATCGTTACACACACGGTGCATGCAAGTGTTTAGGCACAACGCTTGAACCACTTTCTTTGATTGACCATTTAAACAGCTAAACTCGGCAGCGCACAATTGACCGTTCATAAACAGGCGCTCGAGTGTTTCTACACTGAATTCGAGCTGCACTTTTTCAACATGTTGAACTGCGGTGGCTCCTTTGCCTTTAACGTGCTTGCTATCCATTGCCTTCACCCGTCTGAAATTCCTATCACATACCCTGAATTTAGATGATAATGGTTATCATTACAACCCAGAGTAAATTATGGATATGAACGACACGCTGACGGTAACGCTGCATTGAATGAACAATTTGCACTGTAAATTTATTATTCGGTGGGCTCTCTGAGATAACGACCCGGTGTGTTGCCTGTCATCTTCCTAAAGAAGCTGATAAATGCACTATCGCTGGAAAATTTCAGTGCTGACGCCACTTCTGACACACTTTCCCCTTCCGACAAGCGCTCGACAGATGCCTGCAACCGCCATTGTTGTCGCCAGGACTGATAAGGCATACCCGTTTCCCGAGTGAAGATGCGACTGATGGTTTTGGCACTGGCACCAATACCCTTTGCCATCTCGACTAAAGGCTCTGGCAGCACATTCCCTGCCATCACTTCCTCAAGCCAAACTTTTAGGCGGCGATCAGAAGGGAGTTTCAAAGCGAAGTGCTCTTCTTGTGCGTCGCCGAACTCCTGACAAAACAGCGAGAAGATGGCTTGCTGATCTTCTTGTGGCATTTCCCATTCCCAGTAAGCCATACGCTCGATGAGTTCTCTTAGCAGGCCGTTGACAGCGATTATCTTGATGTCTTTAGGAAGGTGCTGGGATATCTGTGCGTCGAAATACAATGACCGATAAGCCACCACATTCCTCATCACTGCGCAGTGAACCGTGCCAGCTGGAATCCAGGCAGCACGGCTTGGCGGCAGCACACACCATAACCCGTTCAGGTTGATGCTCATGCACCCTGAAGAAGCAAACAGAAGCTGATGCTTGTTGTGTTTGTGCATTCCCGAGTCATGACGCCCAATCTGTGCGGCAACGCCAATGATAGGCGCTTCCAACACATCCGCGTTAAATCGGGTTTCTTCGGTTATAACTGCCATCTGTCCTTATTTTGATGTTTTTTGTTTTAATGACGTTAATAGGCCAAGTATATCCACCTGTAGACTCCACGCCATCAAAAACGATTATTGGAGACTTTATGAAAACGCAAACCCCGTCCTTGTGGCTTCTTGGGGCGCTGCTGATGTTTCCCCAAATTGCCGAAACAATTTACAGCCCGGCATTGCCCGATCTGGCTGAAGCCTTTGGCGTTTCTTTTGATACGGCATCACTCACGTTATCGGTTTACTTTTCTGCATTTGCGGTTGGCGTAGTGGTGTGGGGAAGGCTTGCCGATACATTGGGACGACGCACAGCGATGCTCATTGGTTTGACGACTTATGCACTGGGAAGCGTGTTAGCCATGCTTGCGGCCGACTTTCATGTCGTACTTTTAGCCCGAGTGATTTCCGCCTTTGGGGCAGCGACAGGCTCCGTCGTCGGTCAAACCATGTTAAGGGACAGCTACGAAGGCGCTGAACTGGGCAGCGTCTTCTCTATCATGGGAATGGCGACCGCTGTTAGCCCTGTGATTGGACTGATTCTGGGAAGTGTCGTGACCACTTACTCAGGTTACTTGGGCGTATTCACAGCATTATTGGGTCTAGCAGTGGTGTTACTGGTTGGGTCTACATTTTCCCTGACAGAAACCAAACCTGTGCATACCCGACGTGTTTCGCTTGCTTCAGTGTCCCGTGCAATGCTGCGCGATGGCTCAATATGGAAGAATGCCGTTTTGGTGGCCGCCTTTAATCTTATGTTGTTCAGCTACTACGCGATTGCACCTTTTACTTTCAAACAACTTGGCCTCAGTTCCATTGAATTTGGGTACACCGGGATTGTGCTGGCGCTGGGATCATTTGCAGGCAGCATGATTAATAAGTCTTTACTCAAACGCGGCTTCGAGACGAATACCTTAGTTTCAGGATCCAGTGCTTTGGCTGTGCTCTGTAGCGCCGGCGTTGGTGCACTACAAGGAAGCTACCTGCTTGTTCTGCCAATGATGGGAATCGTCGTCGCGTACGGCATTGCAATACCCAATATTCTCGGTCAAGCATTGGTTAACTACCGCCAGTATGCTGGCTCTGCCGGTGCGCTGTTTGGGTTGATGTATTACCTCATGCTTGGAGTTTCGTTGGGCATTGCAGGAATATTCCAGAGTCTCGGGGGAACCTTGTTCACCGCTTCCTTGGTTACACTAGTATTCGTCTTGCCAACCACGAAAAAACGCCTGGCATCAGCGACCAACACATAAACAGAAGCCCACGGTTATCGTGGGCTTCCTCAGTTATAGTGTTCTAACGACGTTATCGTATTGCAGTGCAGAAACTGACATCAGCATGCTGGGTTTGCATATCAAAGCTGTGGTAAAGCTCGAAGCATGGACGATCATCTGATTCAATGCCCATCTCAATCACTTTACCCATCAGGTCATCCCATGCTTTGGGGTACTGACTAAAGTCCGTGATGTTCTGGCGCATGACCGCATATTCGCCACCGGGGAACTCCTGAAACTCAATACCTACGGGGACATCGGTCTCATCCGGCACCATTAGGCAGATATCCGTCCTGCACTTCTCGTTCGGGGTAATTTCAGGGTTATCGTGGTAAATGAAAATACAGGTGTTCCCTGCTAAGCCATTCATGCCCGCCCATTGATAAAGACGACCACTCGCTTCTTCATATCCCTGACCATAAGGACCGGTCACGCGGACGTAGGCCAGTTTACTGCGCTCGAAGTGTTGTTTTTCCATTGTCTTGCTCCATGTTGATGTGTCAGAGCCAGTATATGAATCAGTCACTTCCGCTTCGTTTCCAATCTTGCGCAGCGCGTGTCCAATCTTGCTGTTTCGTGCAAGCTCGGAAAATGCCTTATAGTCTTCACAGTCACGAAAGGCTGTTGGCGTAACGCCAAAATGTTGTTGGAAGGCCTTCGCGAGACTCTGTGAGGAAGAAAAACCAAACTCTAGGGCAATGTTGAGTACCGGCTGTTTGTTCTTAAACAACTCATCAGCCGCCGCTTCGAGACGCAGACGCCTGATGAAATCTGCCAGCGTTTCTCCCTGTACCGCCTTAAATGTACGGTGAAAATGATAAGGCGAGAGATTTGCCAAAGCCGCGACTTCGGGCAGGTTGAGTGGCTCGTTAAAATGTTTTTCTAGATGACGAATGACAGGCAGCAACCGCTTTTGGTAATCAACACGCATGGCTTTTCTCTTCGGACTTATCTACAAACCGAGCCTAAACGATCCTTTCTTTACTTCAACGCTTCCAAGATAAACTTGAGATTCTTTCCATCAAATAGGGAGATTCCTTGCGTTCCTTTACTCCCATTTTCATCATGACCACGGAATCGGAGGTCAAATGAATCAACAAACCAAATGGAATCAGTACTATCAGAAAGTGTCTCCAATGCCACATCGAAAACTGGTGGAAAAAGCAGTAAAACTCGATAAAACCGGGCATCGCGTTGCTGTTGATTGTGGCTGTGGAAGCGGTGCTGAAACGGCTTATCTTTTGGCTCAGCAATATGAAGTCCATGCCTTCGATTTAAATGAAGATGCTGTGACGCTAACCCACCAGCGTTGCAAGAGTCACCCCAAGCTGAACCTGACGCTTGATTCATTTTCAGAGTTTGAATTTCCCATATCAAGCCTGATTACAGCCAATAACAGTTTGTTCTTCTGCGAAGCTAAAGAGCTCGATGCTGTTTGGAGCCGGATCCGTTCATCACTCATCCGTGGCGGCGTGTTTTGTGGTGATTTCATTGGCCACAATGACACCTGGAACCAGGACCCCAGTCGAACGCTGGCACCCGTAGATAAAGTCATGTTAGACGACATGTTCAAAGGGTTTGAGATAGTCTTCTCAAAGGAGCGTGACGAGCTAGGAAAAACCGCCATTGGTAACGAAAAACACTGGCATACCTTTACGCTGATCGCGATAAAGCGCTGAAAACTTGCCGTTGGCGAGACGGCGGTCACCAAACCTGCCAATCCTCCTTTAGCCCAGTCTCCCTTGGGTTATAGTGAGCGCACTGAGTTGTATATAGTGATTAGCAATGAGTTTCGAGCAACAACTGGACCGTGCACATGAGGTCCTGACTGAGAAAGGCTTTTTGCCATCTTCCGCCAATCCTCTGATTTACCGTCTTGCGCGTAAATTGGGATTGAAAGTTCCACCACCGCAGTTCTGTTCCTTCAGCATCAACACGCTGCTCGGTACCCTTTGGTTTGGTACCTTGTGGGGATTGATCATGTGGTTTATGCAGTGGGAATCTCTCGGTGTGTCCCTCAGCTATGCGTTTAACGCATCTCTGGTTACCGGCCTGTTTTTCGGTGTGATGATGTCTGCGTGGTACAAGCTTTCCGCGAAAAGAAAACAGCTTCCTAGCTGGGGCGAAATCTAGATCAGCCTGGTTTGCCGACCACCCTGATTAGGGGGATGGGTGGTCAGCAAGCCAGCTATTACTTTTTACCTTCCAGTACTTTCTTCAAGTTTCCTAAGCCAGCCTGATACAAGCCCGTGACACCTTTAACTGCCGCTTCATCTGTCAGATAGCCAGGCGGATTACTTTCTGGAAAGCCACGGTAAAACTCACCGCTCCAACTCACTTCACTCACATTGTCTCCTTTCGAAACCACCGAAATGGTTGAGGTGTAATGCGTGACGGGCAACAAGTCGACATTCTCCTTGATGATTCTGTAATTCAGCGTCATGGTTTTGTTATCAATGCCCATCAACTCCTCTGTCAGTGACGCATCATCCACATAGAGTTTCCTTACCGCCCCAGCTTCGTTCGGCACGCCCGACACCAGTTCATTCTTGGTGATACCCGGAATCCACGAATCCAATCCATCAAAGCTGATGGCTTTGTCCCACACTTCTTTCGCCGGCGCATCGATAATGACAGTTTCCGTCACCGAAAGCTTTTCCAAACCATCCAATGCCATTACAGGCATCGAGATCACCAGTGCTGCTCCCATAAAGGTTTTCAACGTCTTTATCATTCTTTGCATCCTCTGTTAGCGACACACCATGTAAGCAACATCACCTTGCATAGGTGCCAGATGGAAATGAAATTAGTTGAGAGAGTCGGGATACAGATGAAAGAAAGATGGGAAAAAGAAAACACCCGCATAAAGCGGGTGTTTTGACTCTATGAGGTAAAGCTTACTCTTCAATGCCTCGCATCTTTGCGCTGCGTCGGCGGAGGAACTCCAAGGTTGTCAGCAAAGCGATAGACAGCACCACCAGCAGGGTCGCTGCCGCCAATATCGTCGGGCTGATTTCTTCCCGTATTCCCGACCACATCTGAATCGGCAGCGTCGTCTGTTCTGGCCCTGCAATAAAGAGCACCACGACCACTTCATCAAATGATGTGATGAAAGCGAACAGTGCGCCAGAGATAACCCCGGGCGTAACCAACGGAAGGACGACTTTGAAGAAAGTCTGAACCGGATTCGCCCCCAAGCTTGCCGACGCGCGGGTCAAGGAGTGATCAAAACCACTCAGTGTCGCGGTGACGGTAATCACCACGAACGGAATACCCAACGCTGTATGCGCCAAGATCACGCCCACATAGGTTTGGGTAAGCTGGAAACGGGAGAAGAAAAAGAACATCGCTGCAGCGGAGATAATCAAAGGCACAATCATTGGCGAAATAAGAATGGCCATGATTGCGTCTTTGTATGGCATGTAACGGCTGGAAAGCCCAAGCGCCGCAATGGTTCCCAGTACCGTCGCCAACAAAGTGGAAGCAATCGCTACAATCACACTGTTTTTGACCGCCGTTTGCCACGCCTCAGAAGTGAAGAAATCGTCGTACCAGCGAAGCGAATATCCGGCAGGGTCAAAACTCAGCATTTCAGGTGTAAACGTAAAGTACGGTTCGGCATTGAAACTCAAAGGAATGATGACCAACAAGGGGCCAATCAAGAATAGGAAAATCGCCGCACAGATTAGGCGAAACACCACATACCAAACTTTTTCGCCTGTGGTTGCGCATTCAGGTAAAGCCATCTTGTCCTCCTTACCCTAACTTCACGTTGTCGACGCCGATAAGGCGGTTGTAAACCCAATACAGTAAGATCACCACAATCAGCAGGATGGAAGCGATCGCCGCCGCCAAACCCCAGTTAAGCGAAGTCTGCATGTGGTAAGCAATGAAGTTGGTGATAAAGGTCCCTGTTTGACCACCCACCAAGGCTGGCGTGATGTAGTAACCAATTGAAAGAATAAACACCAAAATCGAGCCCGCGCCGATACCCGGCAGCGTTTGCGGGAAGTAGACACGGCGAAACGCCATGGTTTGCGTCGCCCCCATCGAGCGCGCAGCCCGCATATAACTCGGAGAGATGGTTTTCATAACGGAGTAGAGCGGCAGGATCATAAAGGGCAGCAGAATGTGTGTCATCGCCACCAGCGTACCCGTCTGGTTATAAATCATCTGTATTCGATTTTCGTCATCCAGAATGCCTGCCCCCACCATGAGGTCATTCAGCACACCTTGTTGCTGCAAAATCGCAATCCAAGTGGCGGTACGTACCAAAAGTGACGTCCAGAATGGTAGCAGAACCAGAATCATCAAAAGGTTCGCCTGTTTCATTGGCAGGTTCGCCAACAAGTAAGCAACTGGGTAGCCCAAGAGCAGACAAAGGAAAGTAATGCTCATACTCATGTAGAGCGTTCGCCAGAACAGGGCATTGTAAATTTGTAGATTTTCAGGCTGGGCGACGATACTGCCGTCATCGCCGTATTTAAGGTCAACCGCATTCAGGTAGTAAGAAAGCGTATAAGGCGAAGACTCACGTTCAATCAGCTGCCAGACAGCAATGTCCATCCAGCGCTTGTCGATTTTTGCCATCGCTTCTTTGTAAGGGCCTTCGTTAAGGCGTTTGGATTTTCGCGCTGATTTCATGATCAGCGAACGCATACCAGATTTTGCATAGTTCAGGCGTGACGCCACTTTACCGATATTGCGCGCTTCAGCGCCGATTTTCAGATCTTGCACTAAAGCGGCATACGTTTCTTCACCGGGCAGCTCTTCGCCATTCCAGTCTTGCAGCGCGGCTTTGGTGTTCGGAAGATAGGTAGAGACTTCAGGGTTTTCGACACTGCGTTGAAGCATGTCAACGATGGGGAATACAAAAGCCACCAGCAAAAAGATCAGTAGCGGCGATACCAACAAAAATGCCCTGATTTTGTTGCGGCGGATAGAGCGCTGCTGACTGACTCTCAGCGATACTCCATCGGCCGTGGTTATTTCATTGACTGGACTTCCCTGCACCAGACTCTCCCAACTTCAAATAAAAACAAAAACGGCGGGCTTCCTTT